>JBDSCV010000063.1:0-4310 GCA_039920905.1 Pyrinomonadaceae bacterium | reverse complement strand
CCGCACCGGTGAACTTGCGGTAATTGTCCTGGATCTTTTCCTTAAGCCATCGTAGATACTCGACGGCCTCACGTTCGCGGGGCGTAAACGATTTGATAAGAGCCTCTCGACCGGCGGTATGAGCCTTTAACAGACGCTGTTTCTCACGGGTTTGAACAAGCTGACGATACCACGGTAAATTTGGCATGACGAGGATATACACTACTTCCGCGATCAGTGCCAGCAAAAGCACATAAACCACCCCGGTAAGGGCGGCGGCGGCGAGAAATCCGGCGAGTCCCCAAAAATTCCAGACCTCCTTGATCGCTTCTTTGGCGTAACTCGTACGAAATTTTTCTAAACTCTGCTCGTATTTCGCTAGATCCGCCATATCAAACTAACTATGTGTACACCAAAGCCGACGCGTGCGAAAGAAGTAATATTTAGTTCGAATGACTTTTCTCGTTTGTTTCGTCGAGTATCGATGAGTTGAGAACCTCCGCCTCTGTAACGTTTGAACTTGCAGCGATCTGCTTGTTCTCCGGCGGCGTTCCGGCACCGAGCATACCCATTTGCGATTTGTATTCGAGTAGCTTGTCCTGAAGTTGAATGTCCATCGCCTCGCGCTCGATGTCCTGCATCTGGGCGTCAACCGACGATGAGCCAAGCTGCAGTTTTGCTTCGGCGGCGGCAACACGGCGGTCGATCTTCTCGCGCATTTCGTTGAATGTTGAGGAATCGTCGCCGATGTTAAAGGTGTCCATCGTCTGAGCGAGCTGCTCCTGTAATTTCGCCTGCTTTGCCGCACTGATAAGCTGCATCGCCTCGGCGGTGCGCTTTTTCATATTGAGAACGTAATTGTCGCGGGCCTTCAAAGCCTGTTTTGAAGAAAGCTGAGCTTGCTCAGCTTGCGCCCCCGTTCTCTCCAGGTCGACTTGCGCCTGCTGCAATTGGCCGATGTATGCGGTCGCAATGTCGTCTCGGCCCATTTTGACCGAGGCCTTGATCTTAGAATCGAGATCGACGACATGAGTCGAAAGATTTTCCTTTTGCTTCAGCAAGAGCCGTTCGGTGGCCATTACCTGCGCGACGGAATTATTTAATTCCGGCACACGATCACGCATATCGCGAATGGTTTGCTGCAGCACCAATTCGGGATTTTCGATCCTGTCAAGAGCGGCTCCCGTACTCGCAAAAAATACTCGCTTTAATCTCGCCCACATTCCCATTTTATCTACTCGCTCCTCAAAAAATTGTTTGCAAACAACTTTCCGTCAAATCCCTTACGACACGCCAAAACGCAAAGTTGCAAATTCCGAATCAGTATAACAGGAAAAACAAATTAGTTAATAGCAAAATCGGCTGCCGATACATCAAACGCAAGTTTTTCGGCATCGAAGCGTTCAACCATCGTAAACGGCGGCTTTCTCGTTGGAAAGCTGTTAGTTCGACAAAAATACTTAGGTTAAAATGAAGCCAGAATCTGTGTCTCCGAGGATCAAAAATGAAAAAACTGACCGCTTGGCTATTATTGCTCTCGATTTATATCACGTTTATTGCTCCCGCCGCGACGACTGATGCGCAGGTTATAGGAAAAGCGATGGATCAAAGGCTGAAGGACGTTCCTGAGGGCCTCAAGTTTCGACTTAGCGAGGGCGTCGAGGGAGCTGAATCACGTACCAAACAGCAGCTTCCATCGACCGATCCGTTGTCAGACGGCGACGCGAACAGCCTCTTAAAACGCATTCCTGAGATCAAACCGGCGGCCGACGACAAGACAGATTTTGCCAAGCCAATCGGCTCACTGCCCGCTCCCAAAAATGGTAATAAGATACCGGTCAAATTCCCGTCGGATGAAATGCGAAACCCGCGATCGGTCGATATGAGCGGCACGACGCTGCAAGTGCTCCGGTATTCGCCGGAGGGCGAGGTGCCGCTCGCCCCCGATCTGAGCGTGACATTTTCGCAGCCGATGGTGGCCGTCACGTCGCAGGAAGAGGCGGCGAAATACGCGCCTGTAGAACTAACGCCGCAGGTCGGTGGCCGCTGGCGCTGGCTGGGGACAAAGACGCTGATGTTCGACACGACAAAGCGTTTCCCGATGGCGACTAATTTCACCGCCCGCGTTCCCGCCGGAACAAAATCGGCAACCGGCCAGACACTGGCAAAGGATGTCACATGGACATTTGCGACCCCGCCGCCAAAGGTCGAGACGATGATTCCGAATAGCGGCATTACCCGGCGCGACGCGTTGATGTATGTCTTGTTCGATCAGCAGATAAACGCGGACGCGGTTCTAAACACAATAGCTGTCACGTCGGCAGGTAAACGCATCCCGACCAGACTTGCGACGCAGGCCGAGATTGATGCTGATGCGAGTATTTCTTATTACTCGAAACAGGCCCAGCCGCGGCGATGGCTCGCTTTTCGAGCAATAAATTCGGATGGATTGACCGAGAACGCTTTGCCTGCGGCTTCGACAATCTCAGTCAGCGTTGAAAAGGGAACGTCTTCTGCCGAAGGCCCTCTGACAACGCTTAAAGCCCAAAGTTTCAGCTTTCAAACATACAGTCCGCTGAAATTTAACCGAAGCTGGTGCAGTTATCAGGGCAGCAAGACTTGCTCGCCGTTCGACGGGTGGACTCTGGAATTTAACAACTCGATTGACGCCGCAAAGTTTACAAACGAGATGCTCAAGATCGAACCCGCGGTCGAAGGTTTAAATATCTACCCGTCGGGTAATTATGTTTATATTAACGGCTATAAAAAAGGCAGCACGACGTACAAGATCACGATTGACGGCAAGATCACGGACATTTTCGGGCAATCGCTCGGGCAGAATGCAGTAATCACTATCAGGGTTGGTTCGGCGCCCACCAATCTTTACGCGCAGGGCGGGTTTATGACCGTTCTCGATCCGAATTCGAAACCTACATTTTCGATCTATTCGACGAATCTAAGTGCCGTAAAAGTGCGGATGTACGACGTTGAGCCAAAAGATTGGCGGCAGTTTCAGGACTACGTTCGTCATTTGAATTATGACGACAACAAGCGTCCGGCGATTCCGGGGCGGCTTGTGTCCGACAAGTTAGTCGATGTTCAGAGCAAGCCGGACGAAATGGTCGAAACGCGGATCGACATCGCGTCGGCTCTCGATGGCGGATTTGGCCACGTGATTATCGATATCGAACCGACCATTAGAAAAGATAAATATGACCGCACGCGAATTTTCACATGGCTGCAGGCCACGCAGATCGGCTTGGATGCATTTGTTGACAACACTGAGCTGGTCGGTTTTGCGACCGACCTAAAGACGGGCAAACCGCTGGCGGGTGTTGATCTTTCGATCTATCCAAATGGGAAAGCAGGTGTCGGTAGTGAGTTGTCAGTTGTGGGCAAGGAAGAAAAAGGGACGATTACTCAAGTTTGGGAATGGTTTACCGGCGCGGGCGGGCCAAATGCCAATGAGACTCAACCTTTTGACGCCGATGGCACGGTCGCCACGGTCGAGACGATCGAAGAGGCGCAAACGAACCGCACGGGCGACAACGGTATTTTGCGGCTGCAATTGTCGGATTCCGCTTCGGACAAAGGCCCGAATCTCCTGATCGCAAAGCTCGGAAAGGATGTCGCCTTCTTGCCCGAAAACACCGAATATTATTGGCAGGACAGCGGCAATTGGTACAAAAAGGGTGAGTCCGACGAGCTTCGATGGTTCGTTTTTGACGACCGCAAGATGTACAAGCCGAAAGAGGAAGTCGCCGTCAAAGGCTATATCCGCCACATCACGGGCGGGAAACTTGGCGATGTCGAAGGGTTAGGTAATAAGGCCTTGACCTATGAGTGGTCGGCCAAAGATCCGCGTAATAACGAGATCGCCAAAGGAACCTTCACGACAAATCCTTTCGGTGCTTTCGATCTCAAATTTTCGATCCCGGACAACGCCAATCTTGGTAATTCTCATATCGACTTTACGGCTCCAGGCGATGGAGGAGTCGTTTATCAGCATCAATTCCAGATACAGGAATTTCGCCGTCCGGAATTTGAGGTTACGTCCAAGGTTGAGACCGAAGCCCCACATTTTGTGGGTGGCAAGGCGATGCTCTCGGTGGAGGCGAAATATTACGCTGGCGGCGGTCTCGCGAACGCCGAAACAAACTGGACGGTAACCGCGACACCCACAAATTACACACCGCCGAATCGCGGTGACTACACGTTTGGAACGTGGACGCCGTGGTGGAGGGTTTACGATTACGGTGGACGTGGATATGGCGGCGGCGGTACTACGCAATCATTTAAAGGCGTGACCGACGCGAGCGGCAAACATCTGC
>JBDSCV010000062.1:0-14175 GCA_039920905.1 Pyrinomonadaceae bacterium | reverse complement strand
GCGGAACGACGATGCGGCTCCTTGCCGGAATTTTGGCGGGCCAAAACTTCGAATCGACTTTGACGGGCGACGAATCTCTGCAAAAAAGGCCGATGAAACGCATCATCGAACCTCTTTCCAAAATGGGCGCAGCGATAGTGTCAGATGATTTCAAAGCTCCGCTTAAAATATCCGGTAAGTCACCACTGCGATCGATCGAATATCAACCGCCAGTCGCCTCGGCGCAAATAAAATCCTGCCTTCTGCTCGCCGGTCTCAATTCCGCCGGCGTGACTACCGTCATCGAGAGTATCCAGACCCGCGATCATACCGAACGAATGCTCAAATGGTTCGGCGTTGATGTAACCGTCGATAAAGGCGAATCGGATACGAGGATTTCGGTGTCCGGCGATGCCATGTTAACCGCGAATGATCTTCTTGTGCCTTCGGATATATCGGCTGCGGCATTTTTTATGGTCGCGGCAGCCTGTTTAGAAGGGTCGGACATCACGATACCAAATGTCGGCTTAAACCCTTCGCGGCGTGCGATCTTCGATGTAATGCAGAATCTTGGCGCCAATATCGAACTTCTCGAATCCGACGAAAAATGCAACGAGCCGATTGGCTCAATACGAATATGTGGCGGAATTAAATACACTGAAACATCAGCCCCGCCTGCTCTGCGCGGTTCGATCATCGCAACCCTGATAGACGAAATACCGATTCTAGCTATACTTGGCACGCAATTGATGGATGGTCTCGAAGTCCGCGATGCTGCCGAATTACGTGTAAAAGAATCTGACCGTATTGCCGCGGTTGTCGAAAACTTGAGACGAATGGGAGCAAACGTTACGGAGTTTCCAGACGGTTTTAAGGTCGAACAGTCGGACTTGAAAGGAGCGGTTATCGATTCATTCGGCGATCATCGCATCGCTATGGCGTTTGGGATCGCAGGACTGCTTGCCGAGGGCGACACTGAGATAAGCGGATCGGAATGCGCCGATATTTCCTTTCCCGGATTTTTTGAAACGCTCGCCGCTGTCGTAAGGTGAAAGCAGTAATTAATCCAGATGGAAAAAAATACCAGAATCGCTCTCACCGGATTTATGGGCGTCGGCAAATCGAGCGTGGCGCGCCATCTTGCTCAAATGCTGCGATCCCGTCGTGTTGATCTCGACCAGTTTATCGAAGATAACGAAAAGCGCAGGATAGCGAAAATTATCGACAGCGACGGTATCAACCACTACCGACGGCTTGAAACAAAATATCTGAAAAGGTTTCTGGCCGAGTCGGACGCCAAAATCCTCTCTCTCGGCGGCGGCACATGGACGGTCGAGGCAAACCGCGAACTTTTAAAAGCGCACGATTTTACCACCGTCTGGCTCGAATCTACATTTGAGCACTGCTGGCTGAATATTGCATTTTCGCGGAAGGACAGGCCGTTGGCCCGCGACAAACAAAGCGCGCTGAAATTATTTGAGGAGCGGCAGAAAGTCTATTGTCTGGCAGATTGGCATTTTATTGTGCGCTCGGACTTCACGTCGTATGATGTCGCAAAGAAAATTGCCGACGAAATTTTTTATTAAAACTCGCATTTTCCTATTGCGAAAACTTTCAAATTCAATCAAGATAATTCTACTTAAATAATTTAAGACTTGCCTTGTGGTTTTTTAGGTAAGAATTTTTAGTGTCGCCTCAGCGATGATAGATCTACAAAATATACAGATTTTTTCAGGAGGAAAAATGAAAGTTAAAGTTTTTACAGTTTTAATGCTGGCAGTCGCCTTATTTATGAGCGCTTGCGGCAAGAGTGATGCTGACCTGACAAGGGCCGCGACAGATAAGCTGGCCGCCGATAAGGTTACCGGTGTAACGGTTGCCGTCAAAGACGGTGTTGCTACGCTTACCGGAGAGGCCGCGGACGTTGCGGTCAAAAGCAAGGCCGAGGCCTCGGTCAAGACAGTTGATGGCATCAAGTCCGTTGATGTCAGTAAACTTACGATGAAGCCGCTGCCTACACCACCGCCCGTTGCACCCGATACAATGAACGAGGGCATTATAAACGAAGCTCTTAAGAAAAAAGGCATTACCGGTGTGACGGTAAAGGTCGCTAACGGCGAGGTCACGCTCAGCGGCACCGTCGATAAGGCAAAAGTGCCTGAAGTTATGATGGTTGCCAACGAGGCCAAAGTCGGAAAAGTAATCAATAATCTCAACAAATAGGCCAATACAGGAGGAATTATGTCAGTACAAGAAAAATATCAAACACTTCTGGAACTCGCCAATTCAAATGGAACGACCTATGAGTTGAGCGAGGGCGATGGAGTTTTACACGTCACCGGAACCGCTCCGGATGACGCAGCAAAGGCCGCTCTCTGGGCCGAATACGAACGTCTCGATCCTGATTTTCGGTCGAGCGATCTCATTCTTAATGTCACGACCGGCTCCGGTGACGCGGGGGGCGGTGCAAACACTTACACCGTAGGCTCAGGCGACAGCCTCTCGAAGATCGGTGCCAAATACGGCGTTGCATGGAAGGCGATCTATGATGCCAACCGCGACATCATCGACAACCCGGACATGATTCATCCGGGACAGGAATTGAAGATTCCGTAAATGGATCGTTTATCTAAAGGATAAAGCCTGCTCATTCGATGGGCAGGCTTTTTCAGATTCTGGCCCGCGAATTACTCGAATGATCGCAAATAAAGTAATCAATTTCTTATTCGCGATCATTCGCGTAATTCCCGGGTAAATATCTTTATGTTTGTTTTGCTCGAAACAGCGTGAGCAATTTGTTACAGTTTCGTTAATGTCTCTCGAAACGGATTTTATCGTCATCGGCAGCGGAGTTGCCGGGTTGAGAGCCGCCATTGAGCTTGCCGTGAGCGGTGCGAGTGTGACCGTTCTCACCAAGGACAAGGCCAGCGAGTCTAATACCGAATACGCTCAGGGCGGCGTTGCCGTTGTGCTGTCGGATGATGATAACGCCGAGTTGCACGAAGGCGACACGCTCATTGCCGGTGCCGGATTGTGCGACACCCAGGCGGTTGAGACGCTTGTTACCGAAGGCACAAAATACATAAAACAGCTTATCGAATGGGGTACTGAGTTTGACCGCGAGGGTGGAAAACTCGTCTTTACGCAAGAGGCCGCCCATTCCCGCCGGCGCATTATACACGCCCATGGCGATTCGACCGGAGCCGAGTTTGTCCGGGCATTGATCGCCCGGGCCGGACAAGAAAAGACGATAAATCTAACTCCCTTTGCCAATACCGAGAGCCTGATCGTGCGTGACGGCAGATGCGTCGGAGTGCGATTTCTCGATCCCGTTTTACGCGCGCCTCGCGCGATCCATGCAAAGGCCGTCATTATGTGTACCGGAGGTGCGGGCCAGCTTTATCTGCACTCGACAAATCCTCCGGTGGCGACGGGCGATGGTATGGCGATGGCGTATTTCGCAGGTGCCGAGATGGCCGATATGGAATTTATTCAATTCCACCCGACTGCGTTGAGCCTCGAAAAAGCACCGCGGTTTCTGCTGTCGGAAGCGATGCGAGGCGAAGGCGGTATTCTCAAAAACAAATACGGTGAACGATTTATGTCGCGTTATGACGAACGGGCCGAACTGGCTCCGCGTGACATCGTTGCCCGCTCGATCGTCGCCGAGATGCGACGGACCGGAACCCGCACCGTCTTTCTCGATATGACCGCTCTCGATGAGGATTTCTTGCAACATCGATTCCCGAAGATCTATGAAACCTGCAAATTCTACGGCTTAAATATCGCCAAAGACATGCTGCCCGTCTCACCCGCGTCGCATTACTGCATGGGCGGCATCCGCACCGACCTATGGGGACGCAGCACTGTTCCGGGCCTTTACGCCGCCGGCGAAGTCACCTGCACCGGCGTTCACGGAGCCAATCGTCTGGCGTCAAATTCCCTGCTCGAAGGACTGGTTTTTGGTGCACGGGCGGGTGAGGCAGTGGTTAAAGATAGTTCCGAGTTCCGAGTTTCGAGTTCCGAGTTGCCGGAAAAAGAACACGGAACTCGAAACTCGGAACTAGGAACTGCAATTTCGACTGCCGTCAAAAAACGTATCAAGCGCGTAATGTGGGAACGCGTCGGAATCGTGCGCGACCGCGATTCGCTCGTCAGAGCGCTCGAGGAATTCGACCAGATCGCAGCCGGAAATCTCAGCACCTCATCCCGCAATTTTGCGACGCTTGCCAGACTCGTAGCCGCCGCAGCACTATGGCGAGAGGAATCTCGCGGCGGGCATTTTCGCACCGATTTCCCCGAACAGCACGAGGAATGGCGGATTCATTCCATCCAGCAGCTCGACGCCGATATTTCTTCTACCGAAAGCATCAACTTTTTGAGCGAAACTGTTGTATAATTAGCCGTTTCTAAATATTAAGAAAACTTTTTTAACACAAAGCCGCAAGGACGCCAGGACGCAGAGTATTGTTGTTTTAGTAAAAAAAGTTCATTTCTAATTTCTTAACTTTGCGTCTTAGCGACTTTGCGTCGTTGCGCTAAATTATTCCTGTATGGAAGGCACAGCTACAACCCTAAATCTCGCCTCGATAATCTCGCATCACGCCCGGCTTGCGCCAAGAAAAGAGGCGATCGTTTGGGAAAATGTTCGCCTGACTTTCGGCGAACTCGACAAACTCTCGAACCGAGTCGCTAACGCGCTTGTTGAAATGGGTATCGGCCACGGTGACAAGGTGGCTCTGAACTGCACAAATCTGCCGTACTTTCCCGTAGTCTATTACGGCATTATGAAAGCGGGAGCGGTGGTCGTTCCCATCTGTGTTTTATTTAAGGCAAACGAGATCGAGTATCACCTGCGCGATTCGGATGCGAAAGCGGTGTTTGTTTTCGAGGGCAGCGACGATCTGCCTATGATGCTTTCCACTAAGGCCGCGTTTGACAATGTCGAAAGCTGTGAGCACCTCATCGTAATGACAGCCGATCTAATGGCTGCTTCCCCACTAGCGGAACATAAAACCCTTACCCAGATCACATTCGACCAATCGGAGCAATTCGAGATTTACCCGACTGCTCCAGATGACACTTGCGCGATTCTCTACACGTCCGGCACGACCGGCCAACCCAAGGGCGCCGAATTGACGCATCTCAATCTCTGGTCAAATGTCGTAACGACGTACAGCATTCATCTGCCGATGCTCGATTTCACCGACGGCGAGCAAAAAACATGCTTGATAACGCTCCCGCTTTTTCATACGACGGGCCAAACCGTGCAGATGAATTCGAATCTTTATGGCGGAAATCGGGTCGTTCTGCTGCCGCGCTTTGACGCACGCTCAGCGCTCGATGCGATGGTCGCCGAAAAGGTGAATTTCTGGGTCGGCGTCCCGACGATGTTCTGGGCATTGCTTAGGTATGTCGATGAAAACGGCTTCGACGTGAGCCAGATCGCCGAGAACATGAAGGTGTGCACATCCGGCGGCGCACCGATGCCGGTCGAGGTGATGCTCGAGTTTCAGGACAAATTTAAGGTGCGTGTGATGGAGGGCTACGGCCTGTCGGAAACCTCTCCGCTGGCCACATTCAATCAATTTGAGAAACCATCAAAACCCGGTACCGTCGGGCAGCCGATCTTCGGCGTTGATGTCAGGTGCTTTGACGACAATGACATTGAAGTGCCGCGCGGAACACGCGGCGAGGTTGTGATTCGGGGCACAAATGTGATGAAAGGCTACTACAAACGCCCTGAGGCGACCGCCGAGGCCTTTCGCAACGGCTGGTTCCACACGGGTGATATCGGCGTCATGGATGACGAGGGCTATCTCGCGATCGTTGACCGAAAAAAGGATATGATCCTTCGCGGCGGCTACAATATCTATCCGCGGCAGCTCGAAGAGGTGATCATCACCCATCCGGCCGTCTCGCTCGTCGCCGTGATCGGCGTCCCTGACGACCGGCTCGGCGAAGAGGTCAAAGCGTTTCTCGTCCTTAAACATGGACAGACGCTAACCCGTGAAGAATTTATCGAATGGTGCCGATCACAGATCGCCGCTAACAAATATCCCCGCCAGGTTGAATTCCGCTCCGAGCTGCCGGTCGGCAGTACTGGAAAGATATTCAAACGTGCCCTAAAAGAAGAGGTGCAGTAATTTGTGCCGCATGTTCCACCAAGACTGGAATTGGACAATCTTTGCGTTCTCGGCGACTTTACGTGAAACTTTAGGAGATGTTTCGCACCAAACTAATCATTCTGATTCTATTCTTGTCCGTCGGCGTTATCGCCTGTTTCAACTCAAAACCGGTTCGCTATTCGATCACCGAGAGCAAAGCTTACGAGGCATCACTTTTCCGTCAAGACTGCGCCATCTGCCACGGCGCCGAGGGCGAAGGCAAAACGATCGACGACGGAAGGGTGGTACCAAATATGCGTGAAGGAGAGCTTAAATTTAAGACCGAGGCCGAGATCTATAAACAACTGGCCGATGGCGGCAACGGAATGACAGCATTTCGCGACATCCTAACCAAACGCGAACTCGATCTGCTGGCCAAATTCGTCGCCGATGACCTGAGAAAGAACGGAAAGTAGCCGCAGATAGACGTAAATATATTGCGATTTGGTTCGTTGTGTGTGTTCATCTGCATCCATCTGCGGTTAATATATTCTTATGAAAGTTCTCATCACAGGCTCGACCGGCCTGATCGGCCAGAAACTGCAGAGCTCATTTACCGAAAAAGGTTACAGGCTGCTTCTTGCTTCGCGAAAAGAACCGAAGGACGATCAACACATCCAGTGGAGCATCGAGGACGGCTTTAATGACCCTGAGAAGCTTGAAGGCGTCGATATCGTTGTCCATCTCGCCGGTGAGAACGTCAGCGGACTACGCTGGACCGATGAGAAGAAAAAGGCGATTCACGGCAGCCGCGTTTTGGGTACGCGAAATGTCGTCAACGCCATCTCAAAACTCAAGCAAAAGCCACAGGTCTTCATCGCCGCCTCAGCCATCGGCTTTTACGGCGAACGCGGTGACGAAGAGGTTTCAGAATCTTCGGCCGCAGGCGACAACTTCCTTGCGGGCGTCTGCAAAGAGTGGGAAGCCGAATCACGCCGTGCGGAAGATGCTGGAATCCGCACCGTTATCTTGCGCACCGGAATTGTCCTTTCGAAAGACGGTGGGGCATTGGCAACGATGCTGTTGCCCTTCAAACTAGGTGTTGGCGGCGTAGTCGGCAGCGGTAAGCAATGGATGAGTTGGATAGCGATGGACGACGAGATCGCCGTCATTAACTTTGCCATCGAAAACGAAACCATGCGGGGCGCCGTCAACGCCGTCAGCCCCAATCCCGTCACAAACTACGACTTCACAAAAACGCTCGGCGACGTTCTCTACAGGCCGACATTCCTTCCGCTGCCAGAATTCGCGGTCTCGATGATCTTCGGCGAAATGGGCGACGCGCTGCTGCTTGCAAGCACAAAGGTACTTCCGAAGCGGCTGGAAGATGCGGGATTTGAATTCAAGTATCCGAATCTAAAACCAGCGATCGAACACGCGGTTGAGTGAACCACATGGGAACATCGTAAACGTAGTTTATTCAATCATTCTGTTGGGTAGTGGGTCAGTTTGAAATTCGTTTTTTATAAGGCCCTCTCGTTGTCGGTTCTGCTACTGGCAACAAGTTTACTATATCCTCAATGCTCCACAGTTTGCTTGTCACGTCTGCCGCCATTGCCGGGGTGCATCGCAACGATTTGTGAATGCGAACAAAGTTGTAATACATGTAATGCAAAGCAATCGCGTGAGCGTGGTTTTCAACTTTCTTGCTGAAACCGTTTGTCAGACGAGTAAACCGTCTCATGCTCATACGCATGGTCAGATTTTGACGCTCGATAAAGCTAGTCGAAACATCTTTTAGTAGCGGATCGCCCGTAACTACAATTTTCTTACAGCCTAAACATTCAGCCGGACTATACTTGATTTGCTCTTGCTTAGTCTGTGAACCGCCGTAAATCTTAACAAGCTGTGCAAATTGGATTTCTCCGCCAAAAGCGGATTCAACGGCTTCTAGGTAAGGCTTATGTCCGTCTGTGGTCAACTGGACTTTATTTGCCAAACGTCCAGCTAGATCGCTAATGAATTCGTGAGCGGCTTCCGAGTTACGCGGGCCAACTAGCCAACAAGGAACGAGTTTTGTGTCCGCGTCCATGCTTACCCACGTCCAAACATCACCATAACCGAATACGCCCTCTTTGTCCGGCGAGACGTTTCTAGCTTTCGACCCGACAAAACTCCAGATTTCGTCACACTGGATTTTGCGACATTTCAGATTGCGAAAAGCTTTGTCCTGATATTCGGCACACGCCATGCCAAGATCAGAAAGCAGCTTGATAATCGTATTCTTTGCAACGCCCGTCATGCGGACGGTCGCACGAATACTATTACCCTCTACTAAAGCGGCTACCACTTGAACGCGTTTGTTATTGTCCAGCTTGTTCATACTGACCATTATGCTTGAGCATATAATAAATGTCAAGAGGGTATTGACAAAAACTTTAGCTGTAGCTAAACTCACATCTTGGCTTTAGTCATATCTAAAGTCAACCACGGGATGAAATGGTGTTCCCACAAATCTACTGCGTAGGGTGGCTTGAAGGCCACAGTCCATCGCAGCGCCGTGGTTTGGCGTGGCTACTTCCCCGCCCCTCTTTGGCCCAAGTTGACGCTAAGAAGACTTACTATGAGGAGCTGGATGCCGCTGTACGGCAGAATTTGAAAAATCGTTTCGACTGGTGGCTTAGGACTTTCGGGGTTACAAAGAAAGAATACTGCCACGGTTGGGATGAAGAAGGTTACGAAAACGTCTGGGTGTTTAAGTACAGAGAGCATCGTATTTTTGGGTTTCTGTGTCACCCAGACCCGGCAGAGCCTGGCTTTCTTTTGTGTGTTCTTTGCTCATACACAATTAAAGAAGGTTGGGAAGCAGACAAAACATTAAAGGACTTAATAGCAGCATTTGCAGTGAATAAAAAGAAACTAACGGCAGCAATAGCGGTTCACGAGGCCGCGAGTTGTCCGCACAGAAACGAGGAGCATAAAACAAATGAAGCGACCACAACCACAAGCACACTGGACTGAGACCAACCTTGATGATTATAAGTCGAGAATCACTTTCGATTTTCTGGATCAACTGACTGGTTTTATGGAGGCTGGACCGGTCAACCAAAAGGGACTGGCGATCAAGCTTGGCATTGGTGAAAGTGCGGTGTCGCAGATATTCAATAATCCAAATAACTTAACACTCAAGACGATTATCAAATATGCCAGAGCGTTGGGGTTAAAGGTTTCGTTGCTTGCATACGATGACAACGACCCTGATAACACTCGCGGCCCTATTGGTTCGGATGTGTTTAACGAGTGCTGGGTGCGACAAGGCAAGCCATCAGATGCTTTTGATTTGAAAGCCTCTACTAGCTTTACTGACCAATTCCCGGCACGTTTTGCATTCCCAACGGCGATTTCCGCCACAAATGTTTTTGTTGGAAACTTCGGCGTGACGAACAACGAGGTGTTGACACCGGATTTGCGGGATGCCGCATAGAAAAATAGGAGGAATTTGAATATGCCAGAATTGACGCCACAAGAAGCTAAGAAACTTGGTCTTAGAAACTACGGTTCACAGACCAATATACCCAGTGAGCACTTTGTTAAGATTTATACCAATAACGTGGGCGTGAGCGCAACAAACTGGGATACGTCCCTGATCTTTGGCGAGATCATGGGCCTCGACCAAGACGGGGAGCCTGTAGTTGAGCAGAAGGTCAAAGTAAACATGACCCGGGAGTTTATGAAGGCTTTGTCAAATTTGCTCACGGCAAACGTCAAGGCGTTCGAGGAGAAATATGGCGAAATCTCATTCGACAGACTTCTCGCCGTAACTGAGGGGTTGGAGAAAACGAACGCTAAGAAGGTTGTTGCGAAAAAGCCTGTGGCTAAGAAAGCAGCCCCCGTCAAGAAGAAGGGCTAGCCCTTCCATCGCTTCTTAGCGGCCTCCCTCGCAATCTCGGAACGGCGTTCTGGGGTCAGGGCGTCTTTTCGTGCCTTACCGCCTTTAAGACCGCCTAAACGTCCGGCCTTGGCCCTTACGGACATCTCCAGCTCTGTCTCGTCGCCGGTCGTCAGGTCAACGATCATCTTGGCAAGTTGGTTTACGTCTCGTGGTCTATTTGGCATCCGCTCAAGCATAACAGATTTTGCTCAAGCATACAATCAGGATTTACTTGAGGGCGTTTTGGTGATATTTTAGCGACATTATGGAAACCGAAGAACAGCCTAAACGATCATTTATTGCCACAACCTTTCTGTGGACCGGCCCGGCGATCCTGATCCTCTTAATCGCCGAGTTCATCATGTCTCTAAAAGATCACTTTACGGTTAGCAGTTCAATCGCTAAGGCGATAGGCTCTGGAATTGTCACAGGGGCAATGACGATATTTGCTTTCTGTATCACGGACTTTGTTGGAAACAAAACCGTCGCTCGCGTAATCTACGCCATCTTGTTTATCGGCATCCTGTACTGGTATGTCCTAACGTAAGATTCAAACTGACCCACTACCTTCTGTTGGCTTTTCTTGTCTGCTTTCGAGGAATCGGACGCTGTCTATGTGTAGTATATTTCTATGTGGTAAATAAGACAGGACGGCTAGGAGCCGCATCGGAAACAAACGGCGCGATCTGGAGATTTAACAAATACTCACCGTCGGCTACCTCATTTGGCACATAGATCAGCTCGGTTATAGTACTATATATACGTGTAGCCGTATGTGTTTCGAAACTGCCCGCCTCGACGTTCCAGAAAATACGATGATTTGTAAGCTTGCCATCATCGAATATCCGATCTATCGACGGCATATCGACAAGCAGATGCTTAAATCCGCATTCGACAATAAACTCCATCGCCTCCGCCGTAAAAAACGGCGGGATATTGTCCTCGCCATATTGCCGCGTGAGTTTGGTATCATCATTCGGCAAGGTCCGAACGACCAACGCCTTCGGCTTCGCGCCCTGTGTGTAAGTAGCCCGCACGTAAGTAAGGGCCTCAAACGCATTCGACAACGAGTGTTTTGACAAGACCTTATCGTCCCCCAAACTCTCAGGTTCCACCGAAACTAACACCGCCGTCACAAACACATCCCTCAAACATTCTCTCACCGATATCCGCTCATGCGTTATATGCCCAACACACTCCGTATGCGTCCCGTTACAGTGCGGGATAAACGAATACCGCTCAAAATTCACGCTCCCGCCACGTCGCGTATCGCCGACTAGGTCACCGCCTACGCAGGCCGTTGAAGTTGCCGGCTCGATACCATACGCGTTCGGCTGCGGACCGTTGAAACGCATCGGAATGGAGATGTCGATCGGCCTAGCTAGGTTGTCGAGTTCGATTTTCACAGTTGGTCGATCCTCTCCTTCACTTCGCCTAAATCAAGTTCGTCGACATAAGCGACACCAGCACAGATCTCCATCAACAACCGGTCCTGTGCGTTACCTCTTTCTTTCGCGACAGAATAAGGCAGGTCTTCGCGGAAGGTGACCATGGAGTATTTGGAGAAATAGTCGGGAAAAGTTTGTTCGAGTTTGGTTTCTAATTCTCGCTTGCGAACGAAAACCGGGTCGGCGACGGCGTCGCTCATTTCGTAGAAATTTTCCTCCGCCATATCGGCGATGGCGTCAGTGTTTACCTTGCGAAGCTGGCCGTATTCTTCGTAGGTAGATTCCCAATCGATCTTAGACCCAGTCGGTATCGCTCCCGGATCTGACATTTGCTTAGCGATCAATTCGTCCAAGACTCGCACATCTTCGAACGCGCAATTCATTCCTTGCCCATAAAAAGGTACGAGCGCGTGTGCCGAGTCGCCCAACAAAAGTGCTTTGTCTCCGGCGTTCCAAGGGAAGCACTTTATCGTACCAAGATTGCCTGTCGGATTGGCGAAAAAATCGTGAATGAGCGTCGGCATCAACGAAACCAAGTCGGAAAATTCGCGATTGAAAAAATCACCAACGGAGTCTTCGTCAATTAGCTGGTCAAACGAGGCAGAACCTCCCGCGTGAGCTGGTGGCACGCACGTTATTTTTGTATCAACTTGCTTTTCACTTGCTGACCCAGGCGGTTCCGCCTTATGTGCTAAAAACAACGTGCAAGTAAAGCTGCCATCGAAATTCGGTAGAGCGATCATCATGAACCCATTCCGCGGCCAAATGTGCAGGGCGTTTTTCTCAAGTTTAAATCCGCCATCATCGGCAAAAGGAATATGTAATTCTTTATACCCGTGGTCCAGCCAGACTTGCGAAAAATCGAAACGTGCGACACCGCCGTGCATCATGGCCGTCCGAACCGCCGATCCAGCGCCGTCGGTTGCGATGACAGTATCACCTTTTACGCCTCCAATGTTCGAGAAGGTCGCCTCTCCGTTCGCACAGTCAAAATCAACACAGCGTTCGCTGAAATGAAACGTCACCTCGTCATATTTGTCAGCTTCGTTTATCAAAGCAATGTTCAATCCGGATCGCGAAACGGAATTGATATACTCGCTTTGTCTCCCGGAATAGGGTAGAAGCTTGGTTTCGCCGGAGACCGTGTGGATCATACGCCCGGTCATTGCCACGGCTTCGCCGAGCATATATTCGTCCATGCCGACCGCACGCAAAGCCGCAATGCCGCGATCCGACAATGCCAAATTTATCGACCGCCCCGCCGCAACTTCCACGAGCCGCATATCGCCGCGTGCTTCGTATACATCGACCGCGATAGCCCGTTTTGCAAGATTTATCGCAAGCAGCGAACCGGCCAGACCGGCTCCGATGATAATAACTTTCTGCTTCATGCAGTTACTCCGGCTTAACGGGACGGTGAATCTCGATTTTCTCTCCCACTTCGATAACCATCAGGTCTTCGCCAAGTTCAAGCGGGCCGTCGTAAGTTTTTCGCGTCGGCGGAAATAAATCCTGCTCAGTCGCTAATGGACCGACATGAGAATACACCGCCAGCTTTGGCTTTACCCTTGCGAAAACCTCGCCCGCCTGTTCCGGCGTTGTATGATGAGCAATGATCGACTTAGCTTGTTCTTCTGAGGCTTCGGATCGCTTTAATGCTTCCGGCGAAGCTACCTCATGAACCAACAACTCCACTCCTTTCGCATACTTGATTAGATTTTCTGAAAAGCGCGTGTCGCCGGATAAGACAACCGAGCGGCCCGCGTAATCAATGCGATAACCAAACGCGGGTTTAATCGGCCGGTGGTCAACCTCAAACGCCGTTACCTTAACACCGTTTTTTTCATAAACAACACCTTCGGTAATGTCTTTTGCCTCAATAATAACGCCATCCGGCGACGCGTGATCGTCATATAGCCGGATTTTGATGTCATAATCAAATGCCTGCTCAAGATACGACATCATTTTCTTAGTTCCTTTCGGTCCAAAAACCCTAAGCGGGCTATCCCGCTTGCCGGTGAGCCAGCCGTTCAACCAAAAATCGGGAAAACCGACGACATGATCTGAGTGCAAATGCGCTATAAAGACACATTGTATTTCTTTCTGTTTAACCTTTACTTGCGTGAGCCGTTGCAGCGCTCCCCGACCAACATCAAATATAAATTTCTGATCACCGGCTTCGACTAAAATACTCGGCCCGAAGCGGTTCATCACAGGCGCCGGTGTACCCGTTCCCAAAAGCGTCACCCTGATCGTCTGCCCGCGTGTGTAGAGATTAAGAAAAATCACACAAACAGCGATTAAAATTAATCTATATAAAATTATCAGATTCGTGTTTTTCATATTTTACTATCTTACGTGATCTATTTAACACAGAAAATTTAAATAATATACCATCCTCCATACTCAAAAATTTAAGCACGTTTCGTGTTTTACACTCTCTATTGTCCTATTTTCCTTGTACTAATTTTTCACATTTATGAGTCGCCTTTTCCGGTGCCGGATTAACTTTTCCAAATCATCGAGGTAAATCCCGCATAAATTTATTGGGGCAATTGAACACGTCGCAGTAAATCCTGAAAGCGCGGCTCGGAATGCAGATTGTTCCATTTCGGCTCAACTTTTAGAAATATCATCCGCGCGTCGCGCTCCTTAAACGCACGCTCAAGCCATGTCAAAGTTTTGTCGCGTTCGTCGAGGCCGTTATATA
>JBDSCV010000061.1:0-13835 GCA_039920905.1 Pyrinomonadaceae bacterium | reverse complement strand
CTGGATTTTCCGGAATCGAGCGAATAAACAAAAACGGCACACAGGCGGTTTCGCAGCTGTTTTGTATAGACGATCCATTTGTTGTCGGGTGACCAGTTCGGGTCGAGGACGGACTGCGGATTTTCGTATGTGTTCGTATCGACTTTGACCGGAGTTCCCTTTTCGAGATCGAGATACCAAAGGTTCAAGCGCTTATCCGTAAACAGTATTTTCTTGCTGTCCGGCGAGAATTTTGGTGAGTAAAAATATGACGACGGGCTGCCGAGGCTGATCTTTCGCACCTCGCCCATTCCGGTTTGCTCACGTAAATGAAGAGCGTATTCGCCGGACTCATCTGAAAAATAAGCGATCCGTTTGCCGTCCGGTGACCATGCCGGATCGCGGTCGGCGACGCCGGGCGTGTTGGTCAGATTTCGGGCATTTCCCTTTTCGACCGGAACACTCAGTATCTCGCCGCGTGCCTCAAATACTGCTCTCGCGCCCGTCGGCGAGATCGCAACATTTTGCACCCGCTGCGCCACTTTTTCATACCGCGTACGGACCTGCGGCAGATCACCGCTCAAGGAGATATTTACCTTATTCGTCTTACCAGAACCGGGATTGTAAATATTTATGGCGCCAAATTGTTCAAAAACCAACCCATCGGGCCCCGCCGACGCCGTTTTGACATCGAGGCCGGTATTGGCAAAGGCCTCGGCCACCTTTTTGGTCTTTGTGTCGTAAGAATAGACGGTAACGTTCTTGCCGTTGCGGTCCGAGAGGAAATATACTTTATCGCCCATCCAGACCGGCGTGAAATCATTGGAATTCTGTCGCGGGATCTCAACCACGCTCGAATCGCTCATATCACCGATCCAGATCTTTGTCGTGCGGCCACCCCGGTAAAATTTCCATTGGGCAAAGGCCTGAGCGAGAGGCATATAGGCCAGATGCGATCCGTCGGGCGAGAACGACGCCGCGCCGCCCGCGATCGGGAACGGCAACTCGGTCGGCAAACCTTCGCCGCTGACGGGCATTGTGTACATCTTTGGCACCGGCATTCCGGTTGCACGGTTTGAAAGAAAAATGACGGATCGCCCGTCAGGTGTCCATCCGATTACGTTGTCGGCGCCGGGATGATAGGTGATTCGTCGTGGTTCGCCGCCGGTTGCCGGGATCACAAAAACATCGACATTTCCGTCGTATTCTCCTGTAAAAGCCACCCAATTGCCATCGGGCGAAAATTTCGGATTGCCCTCAGCTCCGGTACCGCTCGTTAGGCGTTCGGCGGCTCCCCCGCTGCGCGGCACATTCCACAGATCGCCTGCGAAAACAAAAACGATGTCCGTTTTGTTCATCGTCGGCGACCGAAACAGCATCGGTTTATCAGTTTGTGCAAGACCGCTAATGGCAAGAACCAAAACGGCTGCGAACGTAATTAAATTCCTGCGGATGTGCATCTGCATTTTTTAGGTCTCCTGAAGCTAAACATTGATTTGTGGATACGTAATATAGACGTTTCCGGTTTCAAAGGCAATTCATTCATGTCCGCACTTTGGACAAAAGATAAATACCTATCAGCGAAAAAATGACCAGCGGCGACCAGACCGCCAAGAGAGGAGCGAGCGTTGCGTTTATTCCAAGCTGCTCAAAAAGGCTGCTCGTTCCGGTAAAAAGCAGCCATAGCCCAACCGCGTAACCGACAGTCGCGGCCTTCCCTTTTCGGCTCAGTGAAAGCGAAAAAGGCGCCGTGAACAATGCCATTACAAATGGCAGGAACAGCGTCGTATATTTCTTTTCGAGGGCCACGGTGAGGTTACGTTGATCTAGTGCGTAATCGGCGGCGGCGATCTGGAGTTTTAGTTCAGAAGAATTAATATGACTGGGTTTTGTTCTAAGTTCGGCAAACGGGTTTGATGGTTCCCTCAGTTTCCCGCCCGAAAGCTCCGTGGTCGAAATCTTCCCTTCTTTGAGGTCGTCCCGTTCTACATTTCCCAGAAAACGAATCTGTCCGCTTTCCCATACGGCAAAATCCGAGCGGTACACGAATTGCAGTTTTTCTCCGTTATCCGCAAATTCATAAACGGTTAGATTTTTTACGCACCCCACGGGACAATGTGTGATAGGTATTTCGTTATCAGACGCAGAAACTATCGTGTTAAATGGTGAAAACACGGTGAGAAGCAACGGTGAACTGCTCTTTGTTAGCCTCGTGTTCGGACCACCTATGCATTTAACGTTATCAGACGCCATAACCGCCTTCTCTGCCCTATTCATCTTCGTCTGCAATCCTTTATCGTTATCAGACGCAAGGTCGAATGAATAGATCCGCTTATCGTTTGCGACCCAGTACTTCCCTGACTGGTTTACGGGTAACCCTCGATTCCTTATCAGGGTCCGTGTCGCGTCCTGGAGCTGATTTGCCCACGGGAGTATGCGTTCCTGCACAATCCAATTCGTCCCGCCGAGCAGCAGCATCATGATGAAACACGGCATCAGCAGCCTATAAACACTCTGCCCCGTCGAGGTCCAAATTACGATCTCATTCTGTCTTGATTTGATGACGTATGTCGCGAGCGTGGCGATCATCGCGGACGACGGAGCGATCTGTAGATAGATAAACGGTAACAGATAAAAGAGATACTTCGTCAAGAGCAAAACGCCGCCGTCGATCGTACCGGCAAATTTCCACAGCTCAAATGCTGTGAAAATAACAAAGATCGCCCATAAAAAACACAAAGTGAGTAGGAAATTTTTGAGCAGGTTGCGAACAATATCAAAGTCTCTGAGGCCAGTAGTCAGATCGACAAACAGATTTCGCGTTTGGAGCTTGATCGGCCGGACCCGAAATTTAGCAATGGCGGTTTGAATAGAATTCGCCCAACCGTTCCAGAAATTGATCTTTCGCGAAAAGCTAAACCACAAAACGGCGACGGCACTGCCTACAATAGGTATCAGACTGCTCAAAAAAATACCGATCATGCCGACGCGGGCGAGTTGCTCGCCCAGAAAGGCAAGAAGATAAAACCCTATCAAAACCCCTAGCGCCAGCAGTATTCCAAAGCCTCGGCCCCCCCGATTGAACCGCAGTACGATCACCGTCCCGAGCAAGCAAAATATCAGCGGCGTGATCGAAAGTATTATTCGCCTCTGCCACAATATCTGGGCTTCGACGCGGGCTTTCCCGTCTTTTGATGACGCATATTCCGACAATTGCTGGAGGCCGAGCTCCTCGGGCGCGAGCTGCGAACTACTTAGTTTTTCGATCAGATCGCTGCGTCTGGTACGTATCGCAAACCGCACTTCGCGTATACTTTCGGATACATATTTGCCCTGTCTGGGTCTGAGCGGCAGCGTCGTTACTGCCGCATTTTCGAGAACAAGCTCAGACAATTGATCTGTTGTGTCGATCCGTCCCTGCCGTGACGTTATCAGACGCACCGTTGCGTTCGCCCGGTCCTCGCTGTAGATGAAGATATTTTTCCAACGGCCGGTCTCAAAATCACCGTCTTTGACATAAATCGTGTATCCGGCCACCTCGGAATTGAAAACGCCGGGTTCGATGGGTGATTCGAGTTTTTTTATTGCGGTTTGAAGTGCAACGCTCCTGACGAGCTTAGCCGCAAGTGGTACACCCTCAAGATTAACTATAAACGCAAAAACCGACATCACCGCACCAAGAATCATTATCGGCAAGGCGATCTGCAGATTTCCGACACCCGAGGCGCGGATAGCGACAAGTTCGCTGTCGCTCTGCATTTTTGTGAGACCGATGATCGTGCCGACGAGCATTGCCATCGGACATGTGAATGCAATGACGCTGGGTATTAGAGCTACCGTGAGCTGCCAGATGAGGTTCGCCGGAATGTTGACGCTAAAGAAAATATCGGAATAACGGCTCGCCTGTTGGACAAACAGGATCACACTCAAAAGCAGCCACGAAAAGACGAAATACGGGATTATCGTCGAAACCAGATATTTTGAGATGAGCCAGCTTACCTGCTTCATGTACTGTTAAATACTGATCGCGAGCGACGTTTCACCCGCCACTTCCCGGCCGATAGCCTGTGAGATCATTTGCTTTAGTATAATCGAAAGGTTTTTTAGATCTTCGCCTCTTCCGGTAGTAAATCGAGCAAAATCTACCGGCGAAAGTCGTCGTGCCGCCGCCGCGATTGCCCGCCCGGTTCCGGTCATCACTCTCCTCCCGGATGACCGTCGGCAGGCTGAACACATAAGATGATAATTTACCCTTATCGACGTATCTTCCGGCTCGTTAAATATCCGCCCGCATTCGTCGCATTTGCTCCACTCGGGCATATAGCCCGCCAGCCGCAGCATCCACAACTCAAAGTAAACGCCTGTACTCATTAGAGTTTCGGTGTTTGCGGCCCCCGTCTCTATGCACGCCTTTACCATACGATAAAGCGTCTCGTTCGGGTCATGCGGCGGCGAAAACGTGATCAAAAGATCACCCAGATACGAAAATTTTTGTAGAAAATCAGGGTTGCTCGCCGCTGTAAAGTTTGACTGTATCAGCTCGATCTTTTGTATTGAAACCAGCTCAGATGACTCTTTCTCAAAATAAGAAACACGCACAACGGAAAAAGGCTCCAGCCCGCTGCCAAACTTGCTTCTCAACCGCTTGGCACCCTTCGCCACCCCGCGCACCACGCCGTGATCATGAGTTAAAAGCACCACGATTCGATCCGCCTCGGCCAGATTGTAGCTTTTAATGACAAGGCTTTCGGTCTCGATTAGCGGCATAATCGGGTTCTGCTATTTCGACCACGGGCGGGGAGCTTCTTACCAAGGAATAAAATAAAGCAGCCAAGCCAAAACCAGGCTCACCAACACAAACTGCGCAAAGGTTTTGACGCCGTAAATTAGGCGTTCACGGGTGGTGCCGCTCGAAAACGTAGCAAACGCGACCGCTACAAAAAAACCAAATCCGACCAGATAGAGAAAATGGATCATTTCTTCCTCCCGAGAGCGATATCAACGGCGTCGATAGCGGCGAGATAATTGAGCAGACCGGCAACTTCGAGAAAGCGGCCGCCGTATTCAAACGTTGCAAGAGCAGCAACTTGGGGCGACGGCGTTCCAGCCATAATAAAGCTTACCAATGCTCCTAAACCATTGCCGAATCTCGCAAAAACATTAAGAAGGTAAAGCAAAGCTCCATCCTTAAAATCGAAACCGGGATAATGTGCGCCGCCACTAATAATCGCAATCGCAAACATCAGCCAGATCACCACGGCGATGATCGCCCCGCGTATGGGGCGCTTTTGCAGAATGTGCCCGGCACCCGGAAAAAACCAGGAAAGTAGTCCGATTATTACAGAATTATCCATTTATTGTGCTCTCAATTTGCAACCTTTTATGATAGATCGATTTCATTATTTACATTACCAAATATATTGTATCTCTTCCTTCTAAATGGGATACACTTTTATTATTTGTTAATGTATAACTTAATGATAACGACCATGCCCAACCTTCCAGTAACTCTAATACGATAGATAAAGTCAGTTAGTTATTTTTTCCCAATCTGGCACTTTTCTATAAATAGCTCAAATATCTCTTTAGAAAACCTATCCTTGTTAAACGTGAGCTCCGGGTGCCACTGTACACCGAGGGCAAACCTGCCTTTTCTCGTTTCCTCAATACATTCGATGATGCCGTCTTTTGCCCAGGCTACAGCTTTTAGGTGCTTGCCCACTTTAGCTACGGCCTGATGATGCGATGAATTGACGCGAACTGTACTCTTTGAGCCTTTATTAGAGGGAAGCAGCGATAAAATGCTGCCCTTTTCGATCTTCAGACTGTGCGACGTACGCGTCGCCGGAAGTCCCTGTTCATGTTTGATACAGCCTTTTACCTGCGATTCGATGTCCTGAATTAACGTTCCGCCGCGCATAACATTTAATGCCTGCATACCAAAACAAATAGCCAATAACGGCAAAATTAGCCGTTCGATCTCCGCCAACACAAGCCGGTCGGTCTCGTCCTTTTCCGGTATGACAGTTCCAAGTTTTGGATGCGCCTCTTCGCCGTAATACCGCGGGTCAACATCCGTATTGCTTCCGGGCAGCAAGATCCCGTCCAAATCGGCCATCGCTTCGGCTATATATTCAGCCTTAGGAATCAGGCTCAAATGCACCGGGACACCGCCGCACGCCTCGACGGCCTCACTGTAATCACGTCCCAGATAGAACCGGTGGGTCGCCATCTCAAGCCGCATTGTAATGCCGATTCGCGGTCGTTTTACCATAAACTCTTTTTCATGTTCAGACATAGCGACCGTGAATGTCAATCTGAGGAAGTTGCAGAGTTCGGGGTGTTGCGGAGTTCAGCGTTTTTGAACCTCGCGGACATTCTAACTCTAATACTTCCTTTAACTCTGCAACTCCGTAACTCGGCAACTCTGAAACTTCCTGCAACTATGCAACTCCGCAACTTTCCCCGTTTGAGCATTTGAAATTAAAACCTTATCATTGTGTTTCTATGCGTGAAGAAGAATTTAGTCCGAGAATACGTTCCACGACGGTTTTGCTCGTAAAGCGGAACGGTCAGATAGCGATGGGCGGCGACGGTCAGGTCACCCTTGGCGAAACCGTGATAAAAGGCAATGCCCGAAAGGTGCGCCGCATTTCGAACGACCAAATCCTAGCCGGTTTTGCCGGTTCGACGGCTGATGCCTTTTCGCTTTTGACGCGGTTTGAGACAAAACTAGAGCAGTTTCAGGGCCAGCTTGAGCGGGCCGCCATAGAACTTAGTAAAGACTGGCGCACCGATAAATATCTGCGAAATCTCGAAGCTCTGCTCATCGTCGCCGACAAAACCGACGCGTTTCTCATATCCGGCAAGGGCGATGTGATCTCTTCGGACGATGGTTTGCTGTCGGTCGGTTCCGGTAGCATGTATGCACTCGCAGCCGCACGAGCGCTGATGAAACATACGGTATTGAACGCCCGGGAGATCGCTGAGGAATCTCTGCGGATCGCTGGCGAGATCTGTATTTATACGAATTCCGACATTATCGTCGAGGAAATATGACGCAAAAACCCGCGCGTAGGCAGGCGCTTAAGTCGCTGTGTTGAATGGTACGCGCTTGCGTACGCGCGGCGTCTGCGTATTAACAAATGGCTATTTATCTTGAAGGCGAAACCGCCGAAAAACCTAATCTTGACGACCTCACGCCGCGACAGATAGTTGAGGAGTTGGACAAATATGTGGTCGGACAAAACGCAGCGAAAAAGGCCGTGGCCGTCGCTTTGCGCAACCGTATCCGCCGTCAAAAACTACCGCCAGAGATCGCTGAGGATGTGTTACCCAAAAACATTCTGATGATCGGCTCGACCGGCGTCGGCAAGACTGAGATCGCCCGTCGCCTCGCCCGTCTCGCAAATTCCCCGTTTATCAAGATCGAAGCTTCGAAATTCACCGAGGTCGGCTATGTCGGCCGCGATGTTGAGAGCATGGTGAGGGAACTCGCCGATGTCGGCGTGGATATGGCCAAACAAGCGGCTTTTGAAGACGTTTTGCCGCGAGCCGAGCAAAATGTCGAGGAACGTCTGCTCGATATTCTGCTGCCGCCCTCCGATCTTAGTTATCAGACGCAAGATGACGACGAAAGCACGGAGGAGATACAGCCGCATTCCCGCACGCGCGAAAAGCTTCGTGAACAGCTTCGACGCGGAGATCTGGATGAACGCCTGATCGACATCGAAACTCAGGACCGCTCGAACGCGACCATCGACTTTATCGGTGGTCAGGGAATGGAGGAAATGGGCGTCAATCTGCGTGACATGATGGGAAATATGTTCCCGGCAAAGACCGTTACACGCAAGTTGACTATTGCCGAGGCCCGCTCTTACTTGATCCGTGATGAACAGGAAAACCTTGTTGATATGGACCAGATCACCCGGCAGGCAATCGAGAGAACGCAGTCCGCCGGCATTATTTTCCTCGATGAACTGGATAAAGTAGCCGGTCGTGAAACAGGAGGGAACCCGGACGTATCGCGCGAGGGCGTCCAGCGCGACCTTTTACCGATCGTCGAGGGAACCAATGTCAACACAAAGTACGGTATGGTCAACACCGATCATATTTTGTTTATTGCGGCCGGGGCCTTCCACGTCTCAAAACCGTCGGACCTTATTCCCGAGCTGCAAGGACGATTTCCGATCCGTGTCGAGCTCGAATCGCTGACGATCGACGACCTTAAGCGTATACTAGTGCAGCCAAAGAATTCGCTTATTAAACAGTATCAGGCGCTGCTAAACACAGAGGGAATTCGACTCACTTTTACAGAGGATGCTATAGACCTGCTCGCTGAAATGACCGAGGAGATCAATAAAACCACTGAAAACATTGGCGCCCGGCGGCTGCATACACTGGTCGAAAAGTTATTGGAAGAGATCAGCTTTCTCGGCAGCGAACTTGAGCAGAAAGATCAGCAGATCGATGCCGACTATGTAAAAGACCGGTTAAGCAGTTTGATAGAGGATAAAAATCTTCGGCAGTATATTTTATAGTTAAGCAAATGTTAAACACGCTCAATCACAGTCGAGTCCGGTTAAACCGATCTCTTAAGCAGTTTGCTGTTAAAGCACCATTAGCGCTGTTGGCTCTTGCGGTGCTTATCGGAAATGGCTGCGGCAAACGCAGCGCTCCAGTGCCGCCAAAAGAGCGCGTTTTCCAACGTGTCGAGGTTTTTGGCTTTCAGCGCGGCAATCAGGTCGTACTCTCGTGGAAAATGCCCGCCCGAAATGCACCAAAAGGCAATCTGTTAAATATCAGCCGGGCCGACATTTATCGGCTTGCCGAACGTGCAAATTCCCCGCTTCAGTTGTCGGAGGAAGAATTTGCCAACCGCAGCACACTGATAGCGGCGCTGGCCATCACGGATGCAGATTTTGGGCTGAAAACATTGACTTACAAAGACACGCTTGAATTTGCCGGACAAGCGGCCAGACTGCGTTACGCGATCCGCTTTGTAAATGCAGCGGGCCAAAAAGCAGGCCTCTCTAATTCCCTATTGATCGAGCCCACATCAAAAGTCGCCGCAAATCCGACTTCCCTGTCGGCTGAGCCTTCGCAGGATGCGGTCCGTCTGAAATGGCAGGAACCATCCGCGAATGTGGATGGGTCGACGCCCCTCAGTTTGCTCGGGTACAACATTTACCGCTCAAATTCGGAAAAAGAACCCGGCAAAATGCTGAATAAAACTCCTGTATCCACGACAGCTTTTGACGACGATTTTTTCGATTTTGGTAAAGATTACTACTATTTTGTTCGGGCGGTCTCTGTTGGGACGCAGGCCGAGCCCGTCGAAAGTGCGGAATCTAACATTCTCAAATTTAAAGCCACCGACACCTTTGCCCCGAGCCCGCCGGCCGCTATCACCGTCGCCGCTGCACCGACAACCATATCCATCTTTTTCGCCGTAAATTCCGAAAAAGATGTCATCGGCTATAGTATTTACCGCTCTAGCGATCAAGGCCTACCAAAGGAACAGTGGTCGGCATTGACGTCGGAATTATCGACAACAACGACGTTCCAGGACACTAAGGTTGAATCCGGCAAGACCTACTTTTACTACCTGACAGCCACAGACAAATTTGGCAACGTTAGCGAACCGTCCGAAGTTGTGTCCGAAACTGTGCCCTAATTATGAAGGTTAAAATCGAGAACGGATTTGCTCCGTCAAAGATAGTCTGCGTTGGCCGTAATTATGCCGATCATGCCGCCGAGTTTGGCAACGAAGTGCCAAAAGAGCCACTTTTGTTTCTAAAAGCTCCGTCGGCATTGATCTATGATGGTGACGCGATCGTTATTCCACCTCAGTCTGTTCAGGTTGAACACGAAGGTGAGCTTGCAGTCGTTATCGCTAAGACATGTAAGAACTTAACTGACGGAAATGATCCTTTTGATTATGTTTTAGGGTATGCCTGTTTGAACGATGTCACGGCCCGCGACCTGCAGCGGACGGACGGGCAATTGACCCGGGCAAAATCCTTTGACACGTTTTGCCCGATCGGGCCGCATATTGAAACAGAATTGGACGTTTCCGACATTCGCGTTACAACCCGGGTCAACGGCGTCGTGAAACAGGATGGAAGGACATCGCAGATGGTCTTCCCGGTCGATTTTCTGATACGATATATCTTAAACATGATGACGCTGAACGCGGGGGATGTGATCGCGACCGGAACGCCCTCGGGCGTATCGAAATTGGAAAGCGGCGATGTTTGTGAGGTTGAGATCGAAGGAATCGGGACTCTGACAAACAGCGTCGTCAATGCATAGTGCAAAATGCACAATGCAAAATACGAGACGATTTTATTTTGCACTATGCATTGTGCTTTCAAACACTGACTTATGAAATTCTTTATTGATACGGCGAATTTGGACGAAATAAAAGAGGCGGTCGAGCTCGGTTTGATCGATGGAGTGACGACCAACCCGTCGCTGGTTGCTAGAGAAGGAGATGTTGATTTCAAAAAACATATCGCCAAGATCTGCAAACTCGTAAAGGGCGATGTTTCCGCCGAGGTCACGGCCCTTGACACCGCGGGAATGCTCAAAGAAGGCCGCGAACTCGCAAAGATAGCTCCGAATGTAGTCGTCAAATGCCCTCTTACACTTGATGGGTTGAAAGCGACGCGTGTTTTTCGGGCCGAAGGCACCAAGGTCAATGTGACGCTCTGTTTCTCGGCAGCTCAGGCACTTTTGGCGGCTAAGGCCGGTGCTTCATATATCTCACCGTTCATCGGACGGCTTGACGATATTGCTCAGGATGGAATGCAGGTGATTCGCGATATTGTTCAGATCTACGATAATTATGGCTTTGCTACCGAAGTTTTAGCCGCCTCGATCCGCCACCCGATGCATATCGTCGATTGTGCTCTGGCCGGCGCCGATGTCGCGACGATACCGTTTAAGGTTATCCAGCAACTGGTCAAACATCCGCTGACCGATAAAGGTTTGGAAGGATTTCTTTCGGATTGGAAAAAGAGCGGGAGAAGTTAGAATTGATAATTGATAATTGAGAATGGAAAATTGAGAATCAGAAGAATAGGGACTGTCCCAAAATTTCTTAGTTATCAATTTTCCATTATCAGTTTTCCATTAAGATTGCCTGCAGTTGGCTGTGAAGGCTCGCAGCGTCCGGATCGCGTTGGATTGCAAATTGATATTTAGCCCTAAAATACTCGTCAGGATCGGTCATTCCTACCAGTTTCGTAACCTTTAGGATGTTCGCTTCAACCATTGCCTCCGGTATTCCGTCTTTTTGGGCAAACATCTCATCGATCTCGACTATCAACATTGAAAACTTGCGTAGCCACGAGAAGTCCTCATCCTCAAGCAGCAGATTCAGAAACTCAGTCGAATTAAGCTTCCCGTGAATGCCCTCGTACATCTCACGTTCCATATCGAGCATCGATTTATGGAGCTTCAGCAGAATATTGCGTGCATTTTTAAGTTTTTCACTGTCGCCCATAAATTAATCTTAGCCCACTTCTAAATTAAACCATACCGTGCTAACTTTTAATGATTAGCCCCCTAACGATTTATCCTTAGCACGCTAATAATACATTAACAGTGAGCTAATAATTTCTAATTAACCGGCTAATTGTTTATATAAAGAGGCACCTATGGCGGAGCTTATAAAATTTGAAGACACGGTCAGCTACCTTCTGGCCAAGGTGACGACGGCATTTAGAAACTCGCTTGAACGTCACATGGGCGAGATCGGGCTACACGGGGGACAAATTTTTGTTCTCTTTGAATTGTGGAAACAGGACGGCCTGCGACAGATCGATATCGCAAACCGTCTCAGCCTCTCTGCTCCGACGGTCAATAAGATGCTCAAGGGGCTGATCGAGATCAATCTGGTAACGCGTTCACGGCTGGATGATGATGCGCGTTCGACACGGATCTTTTTGACAGACCGCGGCGCCGATATGCGTGAAGACGTCGAGGCCCAATGGCTCGAACTTGAAGAGAACAGCCTTTCGGGCCTGACAGAGACGGAGCGTCTCGTCCTTTTCGAACTTTTGGGCAAGCTTCGAACGACCTACACCGGTCGCGAAGCGGATTCGGACGACGAATAGATTGTTTTATTTCCTAAAAAATAGATATAAACTAATTTTCTGATACTTATGCTGTGATTTCATACCGACCCTTTTAGGAGGAACTTAAATGAAGATCATCTTGGCGACGGACGGAACAAAATTTGGCGAAGCAGCGGTTCAAATGCTTGGAAAGTTTAACCTTACGGACAGCGATAAGGTACTCATCATCAGCGTTGTTGATATGGCTTTGCCGCTTGCGACCGATATTTACGGCGGCTATTTGCCCGACACCAGCGTACTCGAAAACTCTGCCCGCGAGAGTGCGGCAAAGGTCGTCGAAGATACAACCACAACATTAAAAAGTTTCTTTGGCGATAAGAGCGTCAATATTTCGAGTGATATTCTGTTTGGCTCGCCCGACAGCCGCATTGTCGAAACCGCAGAAGATGCCGGTGCCGATCTGATAATTATCGGTTCGCATGGATATAAACGCTGGGAACGCTTGCTGCTGGGTTCCGTCTCAGATTCGGTCGTGCATCACGCTCCCTGCTCGGTTTTGGTCGTGCGTTCACCCGCGGAATAAACAGTTGCAAATAATGTCGCCCAAACAGATTACCGTTAATTCGCGGAAATATGATCAGAAGATACGGCGAAGCTGGAGCGGCGGGCTTGTCAGCCAAACCGGCTCGCTGTTGGCTGTTGTGGGCAGGTTTGACAGCGATGTTAAGCATAATGACCTTGGTTTGATTAAACGCGGGACGGTCTCGGCAGAGTTTTTCTGGCTCGACCGCTGGTACAACGTCTTTCGCTTTTACGAACCCGACGGCACACTTAGGAATTATTACTGTAACGTCGCAATGCCCGCGACATTTGAGAACGGCGTTTTGGATTTTGTCGATCTGGATATTGACGTCGCCGTATGGCCGGATTTTCGACACGAAATACTCGATCTCGTGGATTTTGAACAGAACGCCTTGAAATATGACTATCCTGAAGTGATTAAACGGAAAGCAACAGAAAGCCTCGAAGAATTGATTCAGATGATCATCGGGCGTGAATTCCCTTTTTCCGAATGTAAATGATCTAATTTCAAATTTCAGATTTGAAATCTCGGAGTTATCGCGGCTGGACGCGCAGCATGTAGCTGCAAATATTGAGCGGAACGCCGATATTTACAAGTACGCGTTGCCCGGCGGGCAGATCGTAGTTGTTTATCGCCGCTGGATTTTTGCCTTCGTTGACTGCCCAAAAATTACCGATTCCGTCCGTGACAAGAGTTAAATGGCGGCGGCTAATCTCGACATCGCCTGAGAGCGGAATATCGACCGGCTGCGATTTTGAGCCGCGTCCGATGACGATCTCTTTTTGAAAGATCGGTACGACGTTTTGCCTCATGCCGGAGCGCCAAACTTCAAGCTTGTACAGCTCGGTCATCCGAGATTTGACGGCGGTCATTTCCTCGGCGTCCTCGGTCGCGAGCGGGACGGCCTGCTGAATATTTGCGTTCGGAAAATTTGACGGCGTTTGAAACTGAGCGGCACGGGCCGTTGATCCAATACTCGGGTCCGTCGGCAGAGCGGACGCGGTCACGACGGTTTGCGTTGGCGGCATCGCCTTTGGACGCGCCAAAACTCCGGTCTTATTGCCCGTCGAATCTTCCCAGCCATGCTTAACCTGGATCTCGCCTTTTTCCAAAGTGCCGTCGATCCGCAGTTCGATCACAAATGACCGTGTCTCGAGCTTTCTCTTTCCGGCGATCTCTTTCGCCCGCTC
>JBDSCV010000060.1:0-10244 GCA_039920905.1 Pyrinomonadaceae bacterium | reverse complement strand
TCTTCGGAAATATTTGGAAAAAGATATTTGAGAATAGGGCCGACAAAACGCGATGTTTCGGCCATCGAACCGCTATTGCTCGATAGGAAAAAGATCACACCGATCCATAAAAAAACTGGCGCGTAGCGTATGATACGCCCGCGCCAATTTCCCGTACGAAAACTCTGCACAGAAATACCTCTAACGTCCTCCGGTCATCGCGGCCATACCACCCCCAAAAATAATAAGCAGCCATCCGACCACCATAATTCCCCACTGCATCCAGCCCTCTTTCTTCATTATGCAGAAGATCAGACCCGCCAGCAGCGAAAAGAAAAAGATCAACACGGGCCATAGTGCACCCGCTGCTTTGTATGCAACCACCATCAGCCAAACCCAGCCGACAATAAACAAAAGTATGCCTAAAATACTCAAAATCGCCATAGTATCCTCCAAAGTTTAATTGTAAAGCAAAGATTGATCAGGCAAGTAAATTGCACTCGCCGCTTTTAACGAACGAAGGTATCCTACAACACAATTTATTTTGAAACAACCGGAGGATTGAGGAATAAAAATGAACTGCCGCCGCGAACATCAAACTGGGCGACAGCTCAAAATATACACGCCTTGCTTTTAAGCGGCAGCAGCTCCGCTGACGACCTCAATGATCTCTTTCGTGATTGCCGCCTGCCGGATGCGGTTCATATTGAGTGTAAGGGTGTCGATTAGCTCGCCGGCATTTTTCGACGCCGAATCCATCGCCGTCATTCGCGAACCTTGCTCAGACGCGACCGACTCAAGCATACCGCGATAGATCTGCGTCTCGACCTGTTTTGGCAGCAGACGTCCAAAGATCTCGGCGGCGGGCTGTTCGTAAATATATTCGGCCTCGGACACTGTTTCCGTTTCGCCTTCTGCGGCAGTGCGCTTTATCGGTAAAAGTTGTTCGATCACGGGTTTTTGGGTGAGAACGGTTTTGAATTCGGTAAAAACGACAAAAACTTTATCGATCGTCGCGTCTTCCGTAAACGTCTCTATCACCTTATGAGCGATATTGACCGCATTCGCAAGAACGACCTGGCCCGAACCGGTCAACCCAACATATTCCTCGGTAAATTTAACGTCGCGGCGTTTGAAAAAATCCCGGCCCTTGCGTCCGACGGCGATCATGCCGTCAACTTTGCCGTCATTTGCTTTTACAAATGCCTGCGTCGCTTTTATGACATTTGCGTTAAAGGCACCGGCCAGGCCTTTGTCGGCACTGATCAGCACGATCAGATATTTCTCGTCGCCGCGCTCGTCCAGCAGCGGGTGCGAAAATTCGCCCGCAACCTTTGCACTCAGATCTCCGAGTACCTCAGACATTTTGCCCGCAAACGGACGCGAAGCAACCACGCGGTCCTGCGCCCGCTTGAGCTTCGCCGCGGCGACCATCTTCATCGCTTTGGTGATCTGCTGTGTATTTTTGACTGACTTAATACGCCGGCGCATGTCTAATAGACTAGCCATATTCTTACTTTACAAGTGCTAAAGGAAAATTCGGATTGTCCGGATTAACGGTAACTTCATGTTTTGCTGGATTGACAACAAGATCCATGTCTTCCATGGGTACTACCCCAAGTAAAACCTCATCGCCCAGAACCAAAGCTCCTACAAAACACGAGCGATTCTCAAAACGAATGGTAACGGGGCCGACGTAGGGAACTGAAATCCTTGTTCCGTCCGCTGTCATTACTTCACGTTTTTCCGCTTCTTCGAGCTTGAGCTGGAGCCGGACATGATCCGGGATACAGAGCATCAATGCACCCGTATCTACTAATGCCTTGACATTTAAAGGAGCAAGTGTAGAATCACGTGGATTACTGATCTCGATGCTTGCGTGGACATAGCCCATATTTTTCCCCATCGTCGGTTCAAAGTTAAGAATTTTTCTTCCACTCAAAACCATGAATTTTACTCGGCCGCGGTCGCTCCCGCCGTTTCCCAGCGCGTTGCTTTGAAATCCTCGACCGCTTCCTTCATCGCAGCCTTTAGATCGTCATCTATCGACTTCTTGTCACGTAGCGTATTTAAGACGCCGGGATGCGATTCTTCGGCAAATTTTGTTAACTCTTCTTCAAACCGTTTGAGGTCGCTGACCTCGACATCGTCGGCCAGGCCATTCGTCACCGTCCAGATAATCAGGACCTGTTCGAGGACGCCCATCGGCTTGTATTGCGGCTGTTTAAGTATCTCGGTCAGACGTTTGCCGCGTTCGAGCTGGGCCTGAGTCGATTTGTCGAGATCGGAGCCGAACTGTGCGAAAGCCGCGAGTTCGCGATACTGCGCCAGATCGATACGCAGCGTTCCCGCAACCTGCTTCATCGCTTTGATCTGAGCAGCGCCGCCGACACGCGAAACCGAGTTGCCGACGTTGATCGCAGGCCTCACGCCTGAGTTGAAAAGATCGCTTTCCAAAAATATCTGCCCGTCGGTGATCGAGATAACGTTTGTCGGAATGTATGCCGAAATATCACCGGCCTGCGTCTCGATGATCGGCAGCGAGGTCAACGAGCCACCACCTTTTTTATCCGACATTTTAGCCGCGCGTTCGAGCAGACGTGAGTGTAAGTAGAAAACGTCGCCCGGATACGCTTCGCGACCCGGAGGTCGTCTTAAAAGCAGAGAAATTTCGCGGTACGCAGCAGCCTGTTTTGAAAGATCATCGTAGATCGTCAAAGCATGGCGGCCGTTGTCACGAAAATATTCGCCCATCGCACAGCCCGAATATGGGGCCAAAAACTGCATGGCTGCCGGATCGGACGCTGAGGCATTGACGATGATCGTATAGTCCATCGCCCCAAATTCTTCGAGCTTCTGGCGAACCTGCGCCACGGTCGAGGCTTTCTGACCGATCGCGACGTAGATACAGATAACGTCCTTGCCTTTCTGGTTGATGATTGCGTCGATAGCGACGGCAGTCTTACCGGTCTGGCGGTCGCCGATGATAAGCTCACGCTGTCCGCGGCCGATCGGCACCATCGCGTCGATAGCTTTCAAACCAGTCTGAAGGGGCTCTTTAACCGGCTGGCGGTCGATAATTCCGGGAGCGATCTGCTCGACCGGCAGATAAGTGTCGGTGACGATCTCGCCTTTGCCGTCAATCGGGTTGCCGAGAGCATCAACTACGCGGCCAATCATCGCGTCGCCAACCGGCACGCTCATGATGCGCTTGGTGCGTTTGACTTCGTCGCCCTCTTTGATCTTTTGAAATTCTCCGAAAAGCACGGTCCCGACCTTGTCTTCTTCAAGGTTAAGAGCGAGGCCGCGAACGCCGTGCGGAAATTCGAGCAGCTCGCCCGCCATGACCTTTTCGAGGCCGTAGATCTCGGCGATACCGTCGCCGACCTTGATAACGGTACCGACTTCGTTGACTGTCATCGACGCGTCAAAATTTTCGATCTGTGCACGAATGATCTCGTTGATCTCGTTTGCTTTAATTGATTCCATGTTCATTTCATTGAACAACGGACAATGGAAAATGGACAATAATTGTCCGTTATTCATTATCCATTGACTAATTGTTCCTTCAGGTTCTCCAATTTCGTCTTCACCGACCCGTCATAAATAGTTGAGCCGATGCGCGTTATCACGCCGCCGATGATGTCTTTATCTATTGCGTAATTTATGGTTACTTTTTTGCCGGTGATCTTTTCCAGATTCTTCTCAAACTCAGCACGTTCGCCGCCGGGCAATTCACGGGCCGACGTTATTTCAGCCGGAACGATGCCGCTGCGTTCCTCAAGAACGGTGGCAAATCGGTCATTGATCTCGCCGAGATCGGCGAGTCGGCCGTTTTGCAGTAAAACTTTTAGGAAATTAGCGGTTGTTTTTGACGGTTTTGTCTTTGCGATCAATCCATCGAGAACCTTTTCCTTGTTGATATGCGTGATCGCCGGGTTGCTGAACACGGTTTGAAGATCGCTGTGTTCGTTAAAAAGTTCGCCCCACGACGAAAGTTCGGCCCGGACCATTTCCGTCTCGCTTGATCCGGTAACAACGTCGGCGAGTGCGGTCGAGTAGCGGCGGGCAATAGTTTCTGTGCTCATTTTAGTTTAGCCCTCCGATCTCTTGGATGCTTGCCTTAACGAGCCTCGCATCCTTTTCACCGTCGATCTGTGCCCGCAGCTTTTCTTCCGCTAGGCGGACACTCTCTTCGGCGGAAAACCGCCGCAATTCAGCCCGTGACTGGCCGGTCAAACGTGCAAGCTCGCTCTGCGATTGCTGACGCAGCCGCGCAATTTCGATCTTTGTCTGGTCGGTGAGACGTTTTTTCTCAAACGCCGCTTCGTCTTTTGCGTTTTGCAAAATATCTGCTTTTTCGGTTTCGAGTTGGACAAGCTTGGCCTCGGTCGCAATCAACTTGTTGAGGGCGGCCTGTTTTTCTTCTTCAGCTTTGATGAGCTCGAAGCGGATCTGTTCACGCTTGGCCTTAAACGCTTCGCTTAAAGGCTTTTTCGCGACGTAGACCATCAACGCGATGAAGATCACCAGATTGAGGAATTTCCATGCCTCAAAGCCCGGAATATTAAAATATTCGTTATAAAAGCGCGTGTATCCGCTTTCGGCGGCGTGGGCCTCGGCGAAAAAGAGAATAAAACTCGTGATAAACGCCAACATAAAAACTTAGGACTTCAAAATACTCGCCGCAATGCGATCGGCCATCTTCTCGGCGTCGGCCCCGATTGCCGCGTGGGCGTCGGTAGCCTGCTTTTCAAGCTCGGACTTGCCCGCGTCAAACTTCGCAGCAACGTCCGCTTTAACTTCACCGATCTCTTTATCGCGGGCCTCGGCGGCCTTTTTCTGCTCTTTTTCGATCAGCTCGTAGCCCTTTGAACGCGTATCTAGCATCTCGCTGGTATAGAGGTTCTCTTTCTCTTCGACATTTTTAAGAATGCCCGCCGCCTCACTCGAATGCCCGCCCTTGTTCTTCTCACGCGACTCGATAATGCGGTTGATCGGTCTGTATAGCGTCCGGTTGAGAATCCAGATCATCACTAGGATCATCGCGACATGGATAAATATCGTGCCGTCCGGAAAAAGTTGAATTGACTCGGCAAACGCCAGCAAATGCATATTCGTATTTAAGTGCGCTCTAACGGTCAGAACAGGGCAAATTCAGCCGGATTCTCAAAAGATACAAGAGTATCACGCGCGCATTTTGAGGGTCAAGGGCACCTTTACAGCAACCCCCGAAAGAGCAATGGGTTATTAAAAGACAGGCTCTGTGCTAAAGTTTCCTCAATAATTCTTATGCCGACCGCTCCAAAAAAAGCAAAAGTCCGGGCCCCGCGAAACCGCACAATCGAGGTGCGGGACGACGAGATCGCGTTATTGCGTTCTCGGTTACTTTTTGGAAATGAGATGTCGGGCGCGATTCAGATCCGCAATAAACTGATCTGCGGCGACTCTTTTGCGGCACTGCAAAAAATACCCGACGCGAGCTTTGATCTTCTGTTTGCCGATCCGCCGTACAACCTCACAAAAACGTTCGGAACGGAGACTTTTAGCGAACGAACATCCGATGAATACGAGCTCTGGCTCGATTCCTGGCTCTCGCTCTGTGTGCCTTTGCTTAATACGACCGCTTCCGTTTATATCTGCGGGGACTGGCGCTCGAGTTCGGCAATTGAGCGGGTCGGGTCGAAGTATTTCAAACTGCAGAACCGCATCACTTGGGAACGCGAAAAAGGCCGCGGTGCCAAGGCAAACTGGAAGAATTCGGCCGAGGATATCTGGTTTTTTACCGTTTCGGACAAATTTACATTCAATCTCGACGCGGTAAAAATACGGCGAAAGGTGCTCGCTCCCTATAAAGAGAACGGCAAGCCGAAAGACTGGAACGAGGGTGGGTCAGGTAATTTTCGCGACACGCACCCGTCAAACATGTGGACCGACATCAGCGTCCCGTTCTGGTCGATGCTCGAAAACACCGACCATCCGACTCAAAAACCAGAAAAATTGCTTGCCAAGATAATTCTCGCCAGCACAAACCTGGGCGACCTGATCCTCGACCCTTTCGCCGGCAGCGGCACGACGGCAGTTGCCGCAAAAAAACTTGACCGCGATTTTATTGCCATCGAATCGGACGAACAATATTGTCTGCTCGCCCAAAAACGCCTTGAAATGGCCGAGTTCGACAAATCAATTCAGGGGTTTTCCGACGGAGTCTTTTGGGAACGCAATTCGGGTCAGAACCGCCTGCGTTAGCGGGCGGCACGAACATAAGAAGAAATAGCCGCAGATTTACACAGATGATGCGGATAGACGGCTTTTATCTGTGGCATCTGTGTAAATCTGTGGCTAATTTCTTTGCCGGACTGACCCCCACCCGCTTGCGCAGGTGGTTCTGACTTTGGCCCTGTGGCAAAATGTCCCTATGAAGATCGCAACTTGGAACGTAAATTCGATCAACGTCCGTATGCCGCAGTTGCTCGTGTGGCTGCCGGCCGTTGCACCGGATGTCGTGTGTTTTCAGGAGACGAAGACGGTCGACAATAATTTTCCGCTGACCGCGCTGACAGACGCCGGATATGAGGTTTCATTTGCCGGCGAAAAATCGTACAACGGCGTGGCGATCATCTCAAAATTCCCCATCACCGACGTGCAAAAGGGCTTTCCCGGCGACGGCGATGAGGCACCAAAACGTTTTATCGCGGCGACGATCGAGGGAATTCGCATCGTCAACACCTATATTCCAAACGGCTCGGAGCTTTGGTCCGACAAGTTTAAATTCAAGTTGGATTGGATTCAGCGGCTGCGACGGTTTTTTGACGAAACGTGCGACGTTACTGCCGATGTTCTGTTGTGCGGTGACTTTAACGTCGCATACGGCGACCTGGACACCTGGGACCCAATCGGGCATGCCGGAAAGCTGCATTTTTCAAAGCCCGAGCGGGCCGCGATCCATTATGTCAAGCAGTGGGGTTTTACCGACCTGTTTCGCAAGATCAACGGTGATGTCAGGGAGTTTTCGTGGTGGGATTACCGTGCCGGGGCGTGGCAGAAAAATCACGGCCTGCGTATCGATCATATCTGGACAACGCCTTCGCTGACGGCGAAGGCCACTGCCTGCCGCATTGATCGCTCGACCCGCGAACTCACTTTACCGAGCGACCATGCACCGGTGATCGCCGAAATTACGTGAAGATAGCAACCTGGAACATCAATTCGATCAATTCGCGCATTGAGCAGGTCGCGGCATGGTCAATCAAAGATAGGCCGGATGTGCTGTGCCTGCAAGAAACGAAATGTGTCGATGCGCGATTTCCTCTCGCAAAGTTGCGCTCTGCCGGTTTTGAATATCAGGCGTTTACAGGTGAAAAGGCCTATAACGGAGTAGCCATTCTATCTATGCATCCGATAGAAAATGTTCAGATAAACTTTCCCGGTGAGGGACCGGACGCTCCAAAGCGGATGGTCGCCGGAACCGTCGAAGGCGTCAGGATAGTTAACACATATGTCCCGCACGGCACCGCTCTAGGGTCTGAAAAATTCACCTTCAAATTGGATTGGCTCGCGAGCCTTAGAAACTATTTTGATCAGGAATACACGCCCGACGAAAACATTCTGCTTTGCGGCGATCTCAATGTCGCGCCACAGGAAATCGATGTATGGAACCCGCGCATGTGGGCTAACAAAATGCATTTTACAAAACCCGAGCGCGAGGCTCTGATCAACGTAAAACGCTGGGGGTTTGTAGATGTTTTTCGGCAGTTTAACGATCAACCCGGAGAGTATTCCTGGTGGGATCACTTTCACCATTCGTTCGAAAAAAATCGCGGACTCCGGATCGACCACATTTGGACATCACCGCCATTAGCTGAGCTCTGCGAAGATTGCTGGATCGACAGGGAGCCCCGTGGAAATGAGAAACCCAGCGACCATGCTCCTGTAGTGGCGGATTTTATCCTCTGATCAGGGTGGCCGAACTATCTGCCGTAGGCATCGCCATAGTTATCAGCGTATTTTTCGTAACGTTTGATGAAGGCGATGTTTTTCTTTTCAAGGTCGGTGAGAAAGCCTTTGATATCGACGGTATTCGGCACATACCAATCTTCATTCTCAAACTGTTGGCGGAGTTCCTTTTAGCAAAGCAGTAGCCGTGGCGGGCAAAGATCTCGTTTCGCATAAATTCGAGTTCACGCTTGTCTAAATTCTCGACGTTTGCGGTTTTCAGCAGTCGATGCGAGGCCTTGGGCCAGCTGCCAACATCGTCCCGGTATTCGCATTTCTTACGCTCGAATGTGTATGATTTTTCAGGGCGTTTTGCATCGTTCGATTTCCAAGTGCCTTTGACTTCGTTCAAACCGGCCTGAGCTATTTTGAATTTAAAAACACTGTCGTATTTGTTGTCGCCCGGTTCCTTTGCCTCAACTACGTAACTGCCGTCTTCGACAGACAGAGTCCCGTCAAATGGCCGGTCGTTCCCGCCGACGATGCTTCGGCCCGAAACGGCCCCGGCGCCCGCTTTTGTTATCAGCAAAGTGATCTTGTTATCGCCGAATGACCCAACATAAGAACCAAGTACTCCCTCGATGCTTTCAGCGCCCGGCGACCCCGCCGGTGACGGTTGAGCTTGCACCGCCGTGGCAGTGTTATTATTTCCTTTGTCCGGGTTTGTACCTGCAGTTTTTTCCATTTTGCAGGCCAAAAGGGTCGAAGCGATAATCAGGACGAGTGCAATGTGTTTCATGGTTAGCATCTTGCTAAAAATTAAACAAATTTTCAATAGTAAAAATGGACTTAATGTCGCAGTATTATTGACTCTCGCCTTTTTTACTTTCCTGATGGCGCGGATAACCGTCGCATATCTGCCTTACAACACGGATGTGGGCTTTTTGCAGATCAAGCAGGATTACATCGACATCGATCATTGGCGCATAGCTTTCTTTGTACATGTTTATGCGAGCATGTGGGTACTCCTTGCCGGTTTTACGCAGTTTTCCAGCAGGATCCAGGATTATTACCCGCAGTGGCATCGGACATTCGGATACGTTTATGTCACCAATGTATTACTGATAACCGGCCCGGCGGGACTGTTGATGGGCGTTTACGCCAACGGCGGACTGCCGTCTAAGATGGCATTTGTCACGCTCGCGATCCTCTGGATGACATTAACGGCCATCGCTCTCATAAAGGCAAAAAAAGGCGATTTCGCATCTCACCGAAATTTTATGATCCGCAGCTATGCGCTCACGCTCTCGGCGGTGACTCTGAGGGCGTGGAAATGGTCGATAATCAACAGTTTCGAACTGCCCCCGATGGACGTTTATCGCGGCGTAGCTGCTGATACGAATATACTACTTAAGGACGAAGCGTCGACTGCTAAATAACGGCTAAAGGCCGGGCGATCATTCGCCTGCTTTGGCCCGAATTTGCGGTAGTTCTGTGTCATTACCTAAACTACCGTCATTATATCGTCTAGTTTCTTACGGGTAATATCCGGCACCAATGCGCCCTCAGCCGGGTAGCCGACTGGGATCAGGACAAACGGGATTTCACTCTTGGGGCGGTCAAGAATTTCCTGCAAGAATTTCATCGGGCTGGGCGTGTGTGTTAGCGTGGCGAGACCCATATTGTGCAGAGCTGCAAGCAGCATCCCGACGGCGATTCCGACTGATTCCTGCGAGTAGTATGTCGGCTCGGTCTCCCCGTCTTCGACAAACGAATTTATACGAAAAACGACAATCAAATAGGGTGCGATCTCGAGGAAAGGCTTGTGTTCATTGGTTCCGAGCGGTGTCAAACGACGAAGCCATTTTTCGGACATCCGGTTGTGATAGCTCTCATACTCTTCTTTTTCCGCCGCCTCGCGAATCTTCCGTTTAACTTCCGCATCCTTTACAACCACAAATCGCCATGGCTGTAAATTCGCCCCCGACGGTGCCGTTCCAGCTGTCGCGATCGCCGTTTCTATCAATCCAAACGGCACATCCCGGTCCGAATAATCCCGAACCGTCCGCCGCAGCTTTAACAATTCATAAAACTCATCCGCAAGGCGCATTTGTTCATCGGACAAAACCTCACGGAAATCAAGTGGCTTGAAATTTGGGTGACTAATGATCATATATCGAGCGGACTCTTTACAAAATTTTTGTTCTTCATAACGTGCGTATAGATTTGTGTCGTGCTGACGTTTTTATGCCCCAGCAGCTCCTGCACTGTTCGTATATCATAATGGTTTTCGAGCAGATGTGTGGCAAAGCTGTGACGGAATGTATGAC
>JBDSCV010000059.1:0-3040 GCA_039920905.1 Pyrinomonadaceae bacterium | reverse complement strand
TGATAAAGACGGTCCGCTCTATTCTGTCATTGGCCGGGCGGTTCGGGTCGTCTGCCAGTGACGCGGAAACGTTACCGTTTGAAATACGTTCTTCAAAAACCTTCTTGAGACGCGCGATTAAATTCGTTGTATCGGCGACTGTTCCCATATCAGCTTCTTTATTCAGCATTAAAGTTGAATCTGAGCCGATAGTAATAACAAGAGTGTCGGGATGCGGATCCATTTTGTCAATTTTCACTGGCTCGGAAGGCACACGAGTTTTGAAACTGCTTGGTTTGAGCGGGGCGACGACGATGAAAATGATAAGCAGGACGAGCAGGACATCAATCAGCGGCGTCACGTTAATAATTGGTCTATTCATCGGTATTCTCCTATTTGCGGTCTGGAGATTTAGACACCGATGAGAGGATTTTGTTCCATGTTTTGAGTCTCACCTCAGACGGCAGGAGTCGAAAGTCGGGGACCGCTAGTGGAGGAACTCAAAAACTCGTGCCAGTCGCCGCGAGTAATGCTTTGGCTTTTAGCAAGGTTTCGTCATATTCGCTTTCGGGATCGCTGTCTATGACGATGCCGCCGCCGACATTGAATGCGGCAACCTGATCTCGGATAACCATCGTTCGGATCGCTACGCTCAGTTCCAACCTAGAACCCGAAATCTCGAACATCGAATCGGGGATGTAAATCGCGATGGCGCCCATCGACAGACCGCGATCCACGGTCTCGATCTCATCAATGATCTGCATCGTGCTGATCTTTGGTGCTCCGGTGATCGAGCCGCACGGAAAGACAGCTTTCAATATGTCGGAAAATTTTGTATTCGGCCGCAGATCGCCGGTAACGGTGGAAACGAGATGAAAAAGTGTCGGATGTTCCTCAAGATCGCAGAGCTTTTCGACGCGGACGCTACCGTATTCGCAAATGCGGCCGAGGTCGTTGCGAATAAGATCGACGATCATCGTGTTTTCGGCCCGGTCTTTCTTGCTGGCGAGCAATTCTTGTCTTAGAGCATTGTCTTCACCGACCGTTTTGCCTCTTGGGCGGGTTCCTTTGATAGGGGACGTTGAAATTATGCGGGCTTCGGCACACTTCCCACCGGTCGTGTTTCCACCTATTCCACCCACTTTGAAGAAACGCTCTGGCGATGCAGAAACCACAGTTGAATCAGACCGTTTAATAAACGCTGAGAATGGCGCTGGGTGGTCGCGTCTTAAACGGGCAAAAATGGTCTCAGGCGTAAGATCACCAGGTAATTTTGCTGTTAATTGCTGCGTTAGATTTGTTTGATATGTATCTCCGCAACGGATACTCTCTTTGATTGATTCGATCGCTGATAGATATTCGTTCTTTGTGAAGTTAGATGTTACGGCTGACGGTGCATCTGAAATCTCAAATCTCAGATCCGAAATATTCTGTTTGAGTTTGCGGCTGACAGCCTCGAAGTTATCTTTGTTGCCATCAAGCCATGTCGTGCCTAGATCGTAATCGTGAACAATAAGGACGTCGAAGCAATCGAGAAGGATATCAGGCTCATGCGTACTTTCAAACGGCTTGTTTCTCGATTCTATGTCGAGCATTTTTAAGCCGAGATCGTAGGAAAGAGTGAAAACGCAGGCCAACTCTCCGGACAGTTTATCATCGAGGACTTTAAGCGAGTGGGCGGCGTTGTCGCTCATGATTTCGATAGTTTCAACCGATTCCATCCCCGCAATTAGAAGGTGAGAACCAAGATTTCCGACTCCGCAACTGTCGAGAAGGCAGACACGTTCGCTCGACGCCAGATTCAGCAAGGCTGAAACCAGTTCGTCCGCAGTCATGTCCAACTCATGCATTAAAGCTATTTTATCACGCAACTCGGGTTTCATTTGACACGCGTTTTGGCGTAATATGTTGCCAGTCAAACCGGCGAAAATTATGAATCCAGAACTAACTGAAAGACAAACTCTGATACGCGGTTTGGGCTTGATCGCGGCTGTTTCCATCATCATCGGCAATGTCATCGGCACGGGAGTTTTCCTAAAGGCCCGCGTAATGACTTGTAATGTCGGTACGCCCGGCTGGGTAATTGCTGCATGGATCGCCGCCGGGCTGCTTTCGCTTGCAGGGGCCTTGACCTATGCGGAATTGACCGCGATGAAGCCGCAGGCCGGCGGCGAATATGTGTTTCTGCGGGATGCATACGGGCGTGTTTCGAGTTTTCTTTTCGGCTGGATGCAGATGTTCATCGCAAAGCCTGGTTCGCAGGCAGCGGCCGGAATGGCCTTTGCGATCGGGCTGAATGATTTTCTGGATAAGAAACTTGAACAGACGCTTTTTAGTTTTAATTTAGGCAGCACGCCATTTGAGATCACGACGCTGACGCTGGTTGCATTGATGGTCATTCTGATCTTTACGACGCTGAATTGTGCCTCGGTGAGCGTCAGCGGGCAGATCGCGACGGCTTTGACAGGCGTAAAGATCGCTCTTATTTTATTTGTCGGGATCGGCGCGTTTATTTGGGTGACCGGCGATTTCTCGCATTTTTCGTTGGCGAATGCGGGCGGAACGTGCGAAGGTGTCTCCGATGCGGTCAAAGTCGGCGCGCCCAGCTACACATTTATTGGCGGCTTCGGCGCGGCAATGCTTGGCGCACTTTGGGGTTATGACGGTTGGAACAACCTGACGTTTGTCGCCGGTGAAGTGAAAGATCCCGGCCGCAATATTCCAACGGCGATCATTGGGAGTACGATACTCGTGATCGTGCTGTATGTAGTTGCGAATGTAGCGTATTTTTACGTACTCGACCCCACAACGATCGCTTCGATCTCGAAAAGCTCGTCGGTGGGCAAAGTCGTCGTCAGCATGTTCTTTAGAGGTCCGGCGAGTTTTGGGGCAGGCGTGGCAGTGGCGCTGTTTACCGTCGGGCTCATGCTTTCGTCGCTCGGCACGCTGCATACGTCGATACTTTCGGGTTCACGCGTGCCGTATGCAATGGCGAATGACGGGCTGATGTTCAAACCGCTCGGCAAACTCAGCATTACCGGCGTTCCGATCAAGGCATTGC
>JBDSCV010000058.1:0-6690 GCA_039920905.1 Pyrinomonadaceae bacterium | reverse complement strand
ATCTCCAATCCACTCGTCCGCGAGTAAAAAGCCGGCAGCTCATAGCATTGCCAGCCGAGGACGGTGATGCCGTGGGTTTCGAGCCATTCGCGCGTTCGCGCCAGGTCGAGGACGATCTTGGCGCCGGAGCAAACCACTGTGATCGGCGTCTGAGCAAGTTCCGGCAGATCGGCAGAAATGTCTGCGGAAAACCCTCGATGCACACCGCCAATACCGCCCGTCGCGAAGACTTTGATCCCCGCAAGATGAGCGATAAACGCCGTCGTCGCGACGGTCGTCGCACAATCTAGTTTGTTTGCAACCGCTACCGGCAGGTCGCGTCGTGAGATCTTGCGGATGCCTTTTTCCGTCGCCAGACGCTCGATCTGACTGCTGTCCAACCCAACACAAAACTCGCCGTCTAAAACAGCGATCGTTGCGGGAACGGCCCCGTTTTCACGAACGATCGATTCGAGCTTTAAGGCAGTTTCGAGATTTTGCGGATGCGGTAAACCGTGAGCAATGACAGTGGATTCGAGGGCGACGATGGCGTTGCCATCTCGCTGAGCTGACGCTACCTCTTCGCTAAAATTGATCTGCATTGAAAAACTTATTTTACAAAATGGCCGATCCGATTGAGGCGCGGGTGTGTGAGGCAGCCGAAGAAATCGCCGTTCGAGGCTCCTCGGTCGCACGACCAATAAACGAACATTGCACGTCCGATGATGAGTTCACGCGGGACAAAGCCCCAATAGCGGCTGTCTTCGCTGTTATCGCGGCTGTCGCCCATACAGAAAAAGCTGTTTGGAGGGACTATCATCGTCTTGCCTGCGATGCCGAATTCATAGCCGCGCCGCGACAGGTGCTGACCGGCCTTAACCGAGTCCATCGTCGTCTGCGAATAATAAACATTGTATTTATCTTCGGGACGCCGTTCCTCAAACTCGGAGGCTGTGAGAGCGGACTGATTATCGTCTGCGTCGCCGATCATGCGGTGTTCGGGCAACGGCTGGTCGTTGATAAAGACCTGATTATCACGAAACTCGACCTTTTCGCCGGGAAGTCCAATTACTCGTTTGACGTAGTTTATCTGGTACGGAATGATCTTTCGCGAGCTGTCGCTTTCAGGATGCAATTTATTGCCGGGATATTTGAAGACGATAATGTCACCGCGGGCGATCTCCCGTTGCGGCAGGAACGGCAATTCGTAGCCGCCCGGCGTAAAGATGAATTTATTTACAAGTAGATAGTCGCCGACGAGGATTGTGTTTTGCATCGAACCGGTCGGCACCGTAACCGCCTGCAAAATAAAGGTCATCCCGAATATCGCCATCACGAGCGTGACGACGAAGGATTCGAAATATTCGCGAATGGTCGATTTTGGCGGCCCGGCGGGTTTGGTATCGGATTGGGCTTTGGGGTCAGTCTCTTGGTTGCTCATAGATAATTTAGCAATAATACGCTATTTCAGCCCGGCGCGTTTCGAGGAAATGCCTTTATCCGATCTCAGCAAATTTAACGCTTCTTCGGCGGCCATCATTTCGGCCGATTTGATCGAGTTGCCGGTGCCACGGGTTTTTCCGCCTTCCCATGTAGCTTCGACCGAAAATGTCCGGTTGTGCGGCGGGCCGTCGGTCTTTGTCACATTATAGCTTGGCGCCGCCAGCTTTTCCGATTGGAGCAGCTCCTGAAGCAACGTTTTGTAATCGATCGAGTTTTTCGGAGTCGCGCTTTTCAGCTCGTACGCGAAAATACGACCGATAAAAATGCGGGCCGGTATATAACCGCTGTCCAAAAAAACCGCCGCGATAACGGCCTCAAGCGTGTTTGCAAGCAGGGCCTGTTTTTTGCGTCCGCCAGTCTTTTCCTCGCCTTTGCCAACGCGGATAAATTCGCCGAGACCTAACGACTCGGCAATTTTTGCTAGAGTGGTTGTGCTGACCAGATGATGTTTCATCAACGTCAGGTCGCCCTCGGTTCCCTTTGGATGCGCCAAATAAAGCTGCTCCGCTATGACAAGTCCCAGAACCGAATCGCCGACAAACTCCATCGATTCATTCTCAGCAGCGCGAACCTTTTCTTCCGGTTCTCCGGGTAAATTCTCGTATGCCCAGGAGCGATGAGTGACGGAGCGTTCGAGCTGTTTCAGATCTTGAAACTTATGGCCGATCAGGTTTTCGAGCTTGGCGAGCTTGGGGGTCATTGTAGCTAATTTTAGCAAAAAAGAAAGCCGGATGCGTTCAATTACGCACCCGGCCGATTTTTAGATACCGTAATTCGCTTACACTACTTTTTTCTTAACAACACGCTTTTTGACAGTGGCCTGAGGCTTAACTGGTTTTGCGGGCGCCGGCGTAACCGGTTTTGTGGCCGGGGCGGGAGCTGGCTTGATCGTCGTTGTCGGAGCCGGTTTTACCGTCGAAGGCGGCGTTGTAGCCGGAGTCGTAACGGGGACAGTCGTCGTCGCCGTAACCGGTTCGGGGTCGAAGATAGGCGTCACCGGTGTCAACGGATTTGGCAGCGGTTTTTTTACAGTCGTTGCTATCCACGCATCAAGTCCATCGAGCTTGCCAAAGCGAAGCTTGTAACCATCCTGCAAGTTCTTGTACATCTTGTCCTTGTAGGGCTTTGCAGCGGGTGTCGGAGAGGCAAGACTATAGGCCCGTGAAAACGCATCGATTGCACGTTCTGACGTTCCGTTTGCCAAAGCAACTTTTGCCTTAATAGCTTCAACCTTTGCCTTTGCGACCTCTTCGGTGTCGGTCGTTTTCTGATCGTCCGCCATAACTTTGATTTCTTGAGTGATTTTGTTCAATTCATCAAAATAGTAACCGCCGATCAGTTCATAAGGGATCGGATTCTTGTTAGTTTCCGAGGCGGCCTGAGTTGCTTTATAAAGGTAAGGCAACGCCTCTTTCTTATCCTTTTGAGCAACCTGATAAATATAACCGATGGTGTAATTCAGCCAGCCAAGTGCATTGTCCTTTGATTTGTATGACCATTGAAAAAGACCGTATGTCTTTGGCACTTTACCGGCTTCCAGAGACGCGATGGCCATCTTAGCGAATTTCAGCGTTTCTTCGTTATATTTGTAATTAGCCTTATAAGATTCGTCATAACCGATAGAACCAAGTGAGATCACAACATCTAACTGTTCAGGTTCATTCGCGAGAATATCTTTTCCGCTGGCGTATGTTTCATCAAAATTCGACGCTTTAACGCTTGCATTAAAACGATTGTAGCGGGCATCCGTGGCTTGCTGTTTTACGGCAGCCTTATACTTCTCATCCAACCTCGGGAGCTGCAGTTTCAAGTAATCAGAAAGCTCTTTGGTCGCTTCACAAGCACCGTACTTTTCCAGAAACTGTTTGCCGCTGTCGATCGCCATTCGACGGTCGTCGAGGCCTTTCAGAGCATACTGGGCCCTGAATTTATCTCCCAGCGCCGTGATGCCGTCGGCATCGGTGCAAGGGTCCTGAGCAAGAGCTGCCACAGCTCCAAGAGCAATCAATGCGGCAGTCAAAAATGCCGTGTTTGTGTATCTAAAAATCGTTTTCATCTAAATCCATCCTCCGGGTAAAACCCACGATCAAATTCGTTACCGCTAACTTTTCGCCAATATAGGCGAATTAGTTTCGCGTCAAATCAGATGATACGCCCTGCAGAAAAGTTGCAATCGTTCGTTTGGGCGCTCAATATGTCTAACAAAATGACGAATCAAAAGAAATCTTTTGAAAAGGTAAATAATCCCGTAATAATCGTGGTTGTGTCAAGCCGCAAACCGTCAAAGCGTAACAAAAAAGACACCAATCTCCCGCATCGTCTGGAAGATTATGGATGTCTCTCTGAATGGGACGGGAATCTTCTGTTATTCAGGCTTCCGACGCGAACCGCTTTTTATTTCGTTGCCGTCTTTATCGAATGTGATCACGACCGGTGGAAACAATGGCTTTGAATCGACCGTCTTCGTCACTAATCTTTTTCGAGTCGCTCGTGGCGCGCTTGGGACTAAGATGATCTCGCGGCCTTCGTTCCCAAGATCGCCCACATCGGTGCGAGCCTCGCCATCTGAATCCGCCTCGTCATCTTCTTCAGCAGAATCAACGAGCTTAGCCGCAGTCGCGGCGTCATACTTTGGCCTGATATGAAATTCCGTCTGGGCCAGATTGCGGTCGGTTCTGACGATCTGCGTTGCTAATATTCGATAGATCTGTGCAGCGACCGCGGCGGCATATTTTCCGCGTTCGCTCGGGCCGCGAGTGATGACGGCGACCGCATATTTAGGCGACTCGATCGGTGCAACCGACGCGAACAGGCCAACCCACGAACCTTTATCAATACACGAGCCGGTCTTTCCCGCAACGCCCAGCGACTGATCCATATTGCGGCGTGCCGTGCCGTATTCAGCCGCACCCATCATACCCGGTATCATCCGGCGGACGTTTTCCTGCGGCAGATCAACCTTTGCCCTATAAAATGTTTGGAATCTCGTCTGTTCGATGTTGTTGCGTGGAATTCTTGGCAGAACCCGTTTGCCGCCGTTTGTGATGGCCGAGACCATTACGGCAAGTTGGATTGTCGAAACCTCGGTGTCGTCACCGTGCGAATAGATCCGCGCATTGTTATTGCTGTACGGCAAACGTCCCGCGGTTTCACCTTCAAGATTAACCCCGGTCAGTTCGCCGAGGCCAAGCTGTTTGCCGTATTCCACGAGCTTAGTATTTCCGATCTGTGCTCCGGCACGTTGAAAATAGGTATTATCCGAAAAAGCGATCGCGTCATCGAGACTGCGTCGGGTCGCTGTGTTTCTGACCGACCCGTCTTCCTTACTTATAACGCCTTCGTTCAATCCGGCGGCGGCGGTGACGAGTTTGATCGTGGAACACGGCCTGATACTGCTGCGGACGGCCCAATCCTGATTAACAATGGTCAAAACCTTGCCGGTCTGAGCCTCCATGACGACGACCGAACCGGCATGTGTTCCGAGCGCATTGATGGCGACCTGACGGATCTGTAGGTTTTCCCCGTCGGTCTTGTCGTTTGAGATATTGGCGACGGTCTCTGTACGCAGGCCGCGTTCAAATGCGATCTTACGGGCAATGGCTTCACGTCGGGACTGTTCGCGTCGGCGCTGCTCGGCAAGTATTGCCTGGCGGCGTTCTTCTTCTTTACGGCGGCGTTCGGCCTCGGCTTTTCTTAATTCGGCAAGTTTCTGTGGATCTTTTTTATCTTTAGCGGTTAATTTTTTGTCTTTAGCCGTTAATTTGTCCCGTTTGTTATCTTTCGCCGCAGCAAGTTTCGCTTTATCGCGATCTTTTTTGGCATCCTTTAGCTGCTTTTCGTTCTTCTTAGCAACGGCTTTGGTTGAAGCCTTAGTGACCACCTTTGTTACCGCTTTTGCTATCGTTTTTTTATTGGCGGTGGCTTTCTTTGACTGAGCCACAAGACTGCCGGTCAAGGTCAGGCTTAGAATAATGAGAGACAGCAAAGTGCCGACAAAAGAATTTTTCGGGAACATTAACTTCATGCTTTACCTCAGATCCTCGAACTTGTTTTGGAGATTGTTGGAATAGGCGTTTCGCGCCATTTGTGTAAAAACTAAGATTGAATATAACATTCAGATGGCGTCGAGGCAAGTAGTTTTTATTAAGGCTGATTTAACATCACATGAGAGCGTTTAACACATTCCGGGGCAGGCTTTTGCTAATACTTGCATTTCTGCTGGTCGCGGTGCTCGGCGTCCAGTATTACCTCAATCTCGTAACGCAGCAGGAAAACAACGATCTGCTTGAGGCTCAGACGCAGGCTCTGGTAGCGGGCATCACGCTCGGATTTACAAGTATTCCGCTAAAAGACCTGCGTGTTCAGGACCTGGTTGACCAGAAGGATCAAACGTATTTTGATCAGGCAACCAAGGAGCGCATCAAGGACATTATCATCATCGACAGCAACTGGCAGGTGACCGACAGCCTCGATCCCGATTATCTGCCGACATCCGATGATAATGACCAGATCCTATATAAAAAGGTCAGCGAACTCACCGGCCTGCCCCCGCTAATGGAAGGTTCGCGTTTGGGTGAAGACCTAATGAATTTTCCAAATCCGAAGATCACTGTTAATAAAGATCAGCCCGACGAGGCCCACGCGATACCCATCGAAACGAGCAAAGGCCGGTGGTACGTGATGGTTTTGCTAAAAAATGATAAGACCGAGGCTCGGTGGCGCGCCGCCCAGCCGCTGACCTATACGCTCGGCGTGCTGCTCGTTTCATCGCTGATCACTTTTCTGCTTGTTTGGCGCTTTACCCGCCCGATCGCAAATCTCTCAAACGCTGCCCGCGAGGTCGCCGAGGGCAATCTAAAGGTCCGTGTTCCCGACGCCAACCGTTCCGACGAAATGGGCCGACTCGCACAAAATTTTAACGAAATGGCCGCGGAACTGGAGAAAAAACGCGATCTCGAGGCTCAACTACAGCAGGTGGAAAAATCAGCTGTCGTCGGAAGGCTCGGCTCGGCGATCGCCCATGAGATACGAAATCCGCTAAATTACATAAATCTGACGCTCGACCATTTGCGGTCGAAATATGCTCCGGAAGATGCGGAAAAGCGGGCCACATTCCAGAAACTGACATCACAGTTAAAGGCCGAGGTCGCCCGCATCAATCAGCAGATCTCCGATTTTCTAAATTATTCACGGCCGACAAAGGCTGAT
>JBDSCV010000057.1:0-4518 GCA_039920905.1 Pyrinomonadaceae bacterium | reverse complement strand
CGTTCGATGGCTTCGCTTAAAATTTAAGAAACATTAAGAAACGAAAGATAAACAAAAGTTTAGTTAATAGGAGGAAATCTAATGCGTCAAATCAAATTTCAAAAAACAATCCTAGTTATAATGCTTTTGATTGTTGCGGCTGGTGTAATTTCTTGTAACAGCACTCAGAAGCTAAACCTATCTGATATAAAAAGCACTTGCGATAACCTTCCGGATTTTCGTGAAGACCCAAAGGGTTTAAAGACAATTACACTTGAGGGATACTTAATTGCAGCAGAAAAAGCAATGTCCGGGACGGCTTATGATGTTGCTGTGGGAGCATCCCCGAACTCCGGCGAAACCCTGAAAGTAAATATGAATTCGGGAGACGGACATAATCAAATAAAATTTACGGATAAAAACAACTTCACTATTAAAACCGACAATGGAGAAGTGCTGAAACCAAAAGATGAGGTGAGAATAACCGGAACCTTAGGAAAAACGAAAACCCCGGAATATAGCTGCCAGGTATCTATGGTTGAAAAAGTCGAAAAACCGTAATTGTTTGAAGTTGGTAAGGCGAACAACAGCATTCATTAAATAAACGTGTGAAATCGGCGCGTCGTAATGTTTCACGCGCCATCTAAACGTCTGCTCCGCAGACCAGAAATGTTAATGAAATTAGATTGATCCATCGCCGCCGAACAAATCAGCTATGAAAGACGCAGTTAAGCACAGAGTTTGACATGCCTGCCGCAGGTAAGAAAAAAAATGCTTGCTGCGATAGGGGGCGAAACAGCGACTTTGTTATCGCGTTGTCCGTTTCCCCTACGTTGCGTGTAGCTGGTTTCGCCCCGCGTCATCTCAAGCGTTAGACAGGGATTTAGTTTGCTTCACTTCGCTCGAAGTTCTTTGATTCGCTTCCACAATTGCGGCAGGAGCGTCGTTGTTTTTAATAGCGAACCGCTGGCAAATGTCGTGGTCATTTTGCGGAATGTTGCGATCGCATTTGGGGAATACGGCATCCACCAGGCATCGGGCAAAATAGCGAGGTGATTGGTGTGGATATGTTGCGGCTGGACGAGTTCCATTAGTCCTTCGCGGCCATGTGTGCGGCCGCGGCCTGAGTTTTTGAAGCCGCCCCACGGCGTTTGGCCGATACCGTGCGTGTAGAGAACTTCGTTGACGCATACCGATCCGGCCTCGATCTGCCTGGCGACGCGATCGCCTTTGGCACGGTCGCGGGTCCAGACGCTCGCCGTCAGGCCAAATTTACTGTCGTTGGCTAGGCGGATCGCCTCTTCCTCGGTCGAAAACGTCGCGATCGGCAGCGTCGGCCCAAACGTCTCTTCCTGCATCGCCCGCATGTCGTTGCTCACATTTGTAATGACCGTCGGCTTGTAGAAAAGGCCTTCGAACTCGGGATTGCGGCATCCGCCTGTCTCGATCTTTGCTCCAGCGGCACGGAAGTCTTCCACGTGGTCTTCAACGATAGCGATCTGCCGTTCAGATGACATCGCACCGACCGACGTCGTTTCTTTATCGCCCGTATCCTGTTTTAACGCCAACGTTTTCTCCACGATCTTTCGGGATAATTCTGCGGCCGCTCCTTCCTGCACATACAGCCGCTCGACCGACGAACAGGACTGCCCGGAATTACAAAATGCCCCCCAAACCGCGGCGCTTGAGGCGAGTTCGAGATTGGCATCGGCGAAGACGATCATCGCGTCTTTGCCGCCGAGTTCGAGAACGACTGATGTCAGGTTTTTCGTAGCCGCAGCGGCGATCTTTTTTCCAGTCGCGACGGAACCTGTGAACATTACCTTGTCAGGTTTCGCTTCGACTAGAGCCGCACCGGTCGTTCCGCCGCCGCTGACGATCTGAACGCAACCGTCCGGTAAACCGGCTTTTTCAAAGATCTCACCGATCTTCAATCCGACAAACGGCGTCAGTTCGGACGGTTTGATGACCACAGTATTCCCGGCCATCAAAGCCATCACGGTCTCACCGAGCGGGATCGAGAACGGATAGTTCCACGCCGGAATAATCCCGACCACGCCCAGCGGGTGATAGACGATCTTTGAGGAGCGGCCCATCAGGGCATAGAGGCCGATGCCGACCTTTGAAGGCCGCAGGATTTTCTCCGTATTCTTCGCGAAATACTGCATAAGATCGAGTATTGGTGCGATCTCCATAGCGATAGCCTCGCCAAAAGGTTTGCCCGATTCAGATGAGATGAGGTGAGCAATTTCATCGGCTTGCGACAAAATAACTTCACGGGCTTTCATTATAAGCCGCACTCGCCTAGAAAATGACGTTGTTTTCCAGGACTGAAAGGCGACGCGGCCGTTCGTGACCGCTGCCGCGACATCCTCGGCTGAGGTTACCGGGACACGGCCAACCTCGGCTCCGGTTGCCGGGTTGTATGAAACGATTTCATCGGATTGTAATCGAATGATTGTGGACATGTCATTTCTGAAGTTGCCGTTCTACTTCCGCTCGATGTTCTACAAGCCGATAATCAAAAAGAAGTTCATAAATATCCCAAGCCGGTATTACGCAAGTCATCCCACTCAGACCCTTTATATATCTTCCTTCTTTGATAAGAAGCTCACTATCTTCTTCGTCCTGCTGTTTCCCTTTGCCACCGCCGTCGGAAAGCTCCCACAGTTCTGGAAACTGTCCCCAATGAATACCTAATAACTTCATTAGGTGTCCGCCCCCGATGATTATTTCTTCCTTTGCAAAAATAGATCCTCCGGTCCGGTATATGAACACAGGGCTCCCCGAGTACCCGCTTCGGCTATGCATATCAAGCACGACGCTTGGTCCCATATACCCCGTTATTTGCTTTATCTCAGCTTCAATCATGCTGATATTTCCAAACCTAAGGGACGGACGATTGGTTTGGACACCATCATAGTCGACGAAGCGTCCCGCCATAAATACATCCTCTCCAGATTCGATTTCTAGGTTTACATGTTCATCTCTTGTCAGAAACCAGCTATCGAATCGGAGGGCTTCCACCATATGCAGCGGTGGATTCAAATCAACTGGTGCTAGGGCAACATCAGGGCCGTCTTCCTTATAAATCCACTCGTCAACGGTTACGAGATCAATCCCCCCGGCGCGAGTGTTGATACGCAACACCCTTCGTTCACCTTTCGAAACATGAACGTTTGTAACTACATAAATTTGATGAAAGGCGTCCGGGGCATATTCGGAAGGAACAGCAACAAAGAAGCCAGTCCCTCCAGCCTTGATTCCCGCATTCGCTTGTTCTTCCGTTCGATAGATGAACGTGACTGTATCAAGAACAAAACGATAATCGCCCAGTTTTGGCATCGGTTCTTATTGAAGCATCTTCTCAATCACGCCATAGCTCGCCTCTATGGCTTCGGATAATTTGTCCGGTTCGGTGCCGCCGCCTTCGGCCATGTCGGCTTTGCCGCCGCCGCGTCCGCCGACGATCGGGGCGATCTCGCGGATGATGTCGCCGGCCTTTATTTTACTCGTCAGATCGTCGGATACGCGGACGATGATGCCGACCTTGCCTTCGTCGGCGCGGCCGATGATTACAACGCCCGATTTTAATCTGGCAAGCAAAGTGTCCGAAAGCTGGCGTGTGCCATTGCTGTCTAATCCCTCAACGATCTTACCCAAAACCTTGACGCCTTTGATCTCGCGGGCTTCGTCACTGCTGGACGCACCGCCGCCGATCGAGCCGGTGGCGATCTCGAGCTTTAGCTCGTCCATTTCCTTACGGGTTTTTTTGAGATCTTCCAGCAATTTTGCTATCGCATTCGGCAGATTGTCGCGTTGAGTGTTTAGAGCTCCGAGCGACGCATCGATCAGCCGTTCGTCCTCACGAAAACGTTCAAAGGCATCGAAACCGGTGATGGCTCGAATACGCCGAACGCCGGATGCAATCGCCTCGTCCGCCGTAATCTTGAACGAGCCAATGTCGCCGGTCGCCCGGACATGCGTGCCGCCACACAACTCTTTCGAAAACACACCGTCGCCTACGCTCAGCACACGTACATCCGAACCGTATTTCTCACCAAATAGCGCCATCCCACCGCCGCTCATCGCCGCCTCGATATCCATTATGTTTGTATTGACCGGATGATTTTCAAGAATGTGCCGATTGACCAGATCCTCGACCTCAGCGATCTCCGCTGCCGACATCGGTTGGTAATGAGTAAAATCAAACCGCAAAACATTAGGTGCCACGACCGAACCGGCCTGCTTAACGTGGGTCCCCAAAACCTCACGCAGCGCCGCGTGAACAAGATGAGTCGCCGTATGATTACGCCGCGTCGCATCACGAGAAGCAACATCAACATCAGCTCTCACTTCATCGCCTACTTTAAGTTCACCAACGCGCACCTGGACTTTGTGAATGATCAAACCAGCAACCGGCGAATACGTATCCGTAACGAGGGCATTTTTATCCAGTCCGTTCAGAATACCTTTGTCCCCAACTTGGCCTCCTGATTCTGCATAGAAAGGCGTTTGATCAAGCACAATGGAACCGCT
>JBDSCV010000056.1:0-4566 GCA_039920905.1 Pyrinomonadaceae bacterium | reverse complement strand
CCGGTGAAACGAATGGTTCTCGATTGGGACGGCAAACGCTACAGCGCCGTTTTGCGGATGCCGCTTGTGAGCGTTATTTCACCGCAATTTATACGGATGCGGGACGACAAAGAAGCGATTCCCGAGGACGTTAATATTAGTCAGGTGAGCAATCTCGTTCAGGTTCCCGAGGCCGACAAACCAGCACACGCCGACGACGATCCGGCCAGTGAGATCATCGAGCGCACAGTCTATACAAAGACGATGAAAGGTAATAAAATGGTTCGCAAATTGCTTTTGTGGAAGACAAATAAAACAGACCGCTCCGACTTTCCGGGTTATGTTGTCTATCTCACCGATTTTTCGCCCAACCGCCAAAACCCGCTCGAACGCGACATTAAAATTTCAAATAACGAGAATACCGCCCGAAAATTTTTCGATCAACTGGCCGAAAAAAATTTTGTCGGCGGATGGGAAAAGGTTAAATAGTGGTCCTTGGGAAGAATATGGTTAAAACCCCCAATATTAAAAATGAAATTATTAAAATCTTAACGGCGCAAGGCGCGTAATGAGCGATTACGTTCGTGGTCTTTCCCGGACCGAAAAGATCATTCATTTAGTTGGCTTTTAACCCGATAAGAGCATCTTTAGGCTTTTTTGATCCAATGCAGATGCCTACATTCGAGGCGACGTACTTCGTCGCGGTCATGATGTTCGGCCAGAGTTTGAATGCGTCGGCCAATACGTTTCCCAGCTGTCAAAGGTCTTTCGCCCTAACATCAGATCTATCGGCTTGGCCAGCCGCGCTTGCACCACTGCACCCGTCATTTCGTCCGCATAGGGGGAAAACCACCCGCTATACTTAAACCCGTCGCCGTCATTCTCTTCGTTCTGTATGACACCATCAATTGTCATGAATTCAGATGCAATTCGTTTTCTCATATTTTTTTGCCTGTTAGCCGGTTTGCTGCTCCGATACGACCCCCGAAAGGAGCATCGCCATGACAAAAGCTGTTGTCTTCATGTTAAAAAAACACCCACGCCGATTCCCGTAATCTTCGCCATACACGCTTCTCCCTTTTTGTTAGCATTTTAAGATAACGTGATACCAAGGCCCGACGGCATGCTCAACAAAACACCGCTTCGATCCTCGACATCATCGGCGACCTCTGACGTCATCGGAATGCCAATCAAAGGCAAAATAACCGCCGAGAAGTCCGGCAACAGCGTCCACGCCTCGCTCATGTCCAAGTTATTAAAAGCCGAACACGCCTGGGAGATTGTTTAAGCGGCAACGATACGTAAGGAATTACGAAAGGCCTGAAGAAATATCCAGGCATCGAGTCCGCAACGGTATGATTATCACATCATCTAAAAAAATCCAGAATACAACCGATAAACAAAATAGATCATGACCAATAACACGATTGGCCCGAATACCAGTCAGGTCCAACACTCTTTAAATAATGATCCTCTTTGAGTCATGTTGATTTCGCTAGCTAGCCGATGAATGGCCCGTCCGGCGGCTTTAATCCGCTAAGACATGTTTCGGTAAAATGCCCAATTATGAAGTCCCAAGCCTGTTCCGCTTCCCATTGTTCGAACCATGGGCCTCCGTGCAGAAACAAGTTCGGTATCGTATCCCACGTAAAAGCATCACCTTGACCTGGCGCACCAGAGACCATAATGTGGTGAAATCCATCTATGTGACACAGCCCAAAGTAATGACCTAGCTCGTGTATTAATACATAGCGCCGGATTTCGTCTGGAATGTCATCGATGAAACTCACACCTGAAACATCACTGTCAGGAAGGTTGAAGGCCGAACATGCCGTTGTACCGAAAAGGTTATTAGCAAAGCCCCGTTTTATATTGTCGGAAAATCTGAACACACCGACAGCAAGTGGCGAACAGAGTTGTTGTCTCGCTCCTTGCGGATCATTGTCTTCGTCTATTCGGCCAAGTTCTTCCTTTAGCAATTGAGGTTGTGTTACCGTCGAGAAAAACATGAACGCAGGATCAGTAACCTCATGATCCACAACATCAAAGTCCAAAATCAGGCCAAGCTGTCGTCCCTTTTCTTTCGCAGTATCGATACGTGTTTCGAGATTGCCCTTTGACATGGAATAGATACGGAAGTGCGGCCCTTTCGATCCGGTTGAATCTATGTACTCTGTGAGCCGGTCGCGTTTCAGCGATGGGGGTTCGGGGTCTCCAAAGCCACCTCCACCACTTAAAAACGGAAAAACGCCGGTTTGTGGGCGCGGTCGATACCATTTGCTAAATATGGCGCAGTTGTCCGTATCGTCGTGAAAACCAGCCAAAACATAAAGATTAAAATCTATTGATTGGTCATGATGCAGGCCGGCGAGATTTGGAATATCGCCATATTTCTCTGTAAGGGTCCGTGAATCTACAAACAGACGCACCAGTTTGCACTTGAGGCGATAACCAAAGACGCCGCTATCGGTGTGCAAATTACGTTTTATCGCGTCGATGAGAGCAGTATCACCTGCGAAGCGCTCCTCAACCTTTTTTTTTGCGTATCTCCGAAGTTTAAATTCATTAACAGCATCACCAAAGGGCTGGAAGATAACTTCACCGAGAAAGTGAAATACACGTATTATCACGTTCCCCAGCATGCCGAGGGCTTCCTGCAAAGTGCATTTATCCCAGGTAAACAGGGCCTTGAGCAACAGGCCGATAAATCTAAGAACATCCCATATGAAGCCCAGCACCGCTACGACGATTCGGCAGACCGTTGAGATAACGGCCCTCAGTACCGTAACAACAATCCAACGAATCACCTTTACAAAATAGACCACCAAGTAGCAAAGCCACCGGCGCGGGTCATACCACTTCCTCTTCTTGCATTTTTCTTTTGTGCGCTCTTCCCATTCCTCGACAGGTTTGGAGACATCTTCTCGTATCCATTCAGTGATTGTTGTGCAGACAGGCATTTTGTATCCTCCAAAATAGTAAAACCAACCGTTAGCCGGTGCTTGTGGCGCTTAGGGTTTCGGACCAAGCCCTTACGGCGGAGCCTACGAGCACGACGACCACAGCTAAAAGCAAGAGGTTCATAACCAAATACGTCCGTCCTACAGGATCGGCCGATCGGAGAATGGGCAGTCCCCAACCGGACTCTTTTCTGACTTAAAGTACCGCGTTCGAGGACTGAATTGGTTCGACGCAGAATTCCCAGTTCCTAGCCAGCACGCATATGACCACGTGTACAGGAAGGCTCCGCAACATCCCTCGTACTTGCAACGAAATGGCCACGTGACGCGCGAGAGCCAAGGCAGGAAATCGTACTGGAATCGAGTCACCGTCCTTGACTTTCTGCAAGGGTAGGGAACAAACCACTTCCAGCAAACCGACCAATAAGTTTCTATAATTTCTACCTGTTCTCCGCATGCTATGATGTTTCTCCTTATAAAATGTGTGTGCCTAACTACCTATTAACAAGAAGGTCGTTGGTAGCAATCCCCTTGTGGTGATTACTACCTACCCCGTGATCGTGGCGCTGAGGGTTTCGGACCAGGCTCCTGTTGTGCCGTCTCGCATTCGCCAGCGCATTAGGTAGTGGGCCATCTTCCGGCGTCGGCGCCGTCGTATTGGGCGACGTAGGGCGTGGCGGAATCGACGGTTAGGAATGTGCACGGCTTTTCGTCAGTTGGCGGCGGGTCGTCGAGTTTGACGTAAATCCCGGCGCCCATTGCTCCGCGTGGACGGCGTTTGTTGTCGGGCGTCGTGGCTTCCGTCCAACTGATGGTGTGACGCAGACGCTGCGAGGTATCGACCGAACCGATAGGCGTTGTCGCTGTCGGCGGAACCTTTTCGCCGCCGAACGGCAGAGCGGTCGCGGCCATTTGAGCTTCGGTCGCACCGGAAGCCTTCGCCGTGTCGCGGTGGCCACGCATCGCATCGACGAACGGGCGACGGCTGCTCTCTTTCGTCGCGGTCGCGGCTTTCGAGGCGGCAAGTGCGGCAATCTGCGCCGTTGTGTCCGTATCGAATGTGCCCACTAGAGTTGTGAGCGCCGCGATCTGTGCCGGTGTTGTTCCATAAGCCGCCGGGTCGGCCGTCATCGCCGAAATAAGTTGATTAGCGACGTTGATGAGTTCGCTGTCCGATAAATCTTGTATGCTTGCCATAATGGGAAGCCCTCCTTTGGGTAAAGATGTATTAAATTTAATTGTCGTTAAAGCTGTGATAGTTTTATACGCCCAGACTTTTCAAATGTAAAGGCTTCAGAGCGATTTATTTTCAGCTAACTGCGGCGAGATACCACAAATATCGAGGTTGGAGAAAGATTTCTTTAGCTAGAAATCGTCCTCCAAACGCTGGAACTTAATTTTCAAACGCTTGGAGATGGTTTCCAGACGCTGGGAAATAGTTGTCAGATGGCAGAAACAGACTTTCAGACGTTAGGTAATAGTTTTCTGGCGTTGGGAAATGATTCCCAAATGCCTGGTCGAATTTTTCAAAGGCTTGGAGCTCTCTGACTGACGGTTGAAGACCTTGGCTCCGTCGAGCGGGCTGTCAAACTCGGCAGTGCCAATCGCACAATGCCGTGCGGATACG
>JBDSCV010000055.1:0-3418 GCA_039920905.1 Pyrinomonadaceae bacterium | reverse complement strand
GTTTCCGGCAGATCATCCTCGCTCGCAAGAAACTTTTTGATCTCGACGGCTGCGCTCTCGGTAACCGTTAATTCGACTGCTGGTGCTGCAACTGCTGACATAATTTTATGATCTCCTGTCAAAAAATGGGACTCGCCAAGCGAATCCTTACTTAATTGTAAATATTACCTTATTTGAGCGCAAAATATCAAGCGTCTTACAAACCATATACGCGAAAGATCTCGACAGCCATCAAAGCCAAAATGTTCAAGACCCCAACGATTACCGATGCTATCCAGACACGGAACTTTCGCTCGACTCCGATTTGTTGCGAATATGCTCCAATAACGGGGCCATCACCCGGTTGGTTATCCTCAAGGTCTGGGAATTTGAACCGAAAGAGAACATACGAGATATAGAGTCCGGTTCCAAATACAGCCCCAAATACAAAGACGAGACCCTTGTTGCTCCATTCATTTAGAAAATCAATTAAGCCCATTACGGGAACCGGGAAGACAAGTACAAAAATCCAATACAGAAGCTCTAGGCCAAGAAGAACATAAAAGAAACGTTTGAGCGTTGGACGATGGTCAAGAGCGTCCATCCCGCGGCCTAGCCATGAATAGTATCGCTCATCCTTTTTGTCGGCACGCCCCTCATACGCATCGAGCCTGCGTCTGAGAAATGCCCTGGTTTTTTCACGCACGGGAAATAATAGCTAGCTCCGGCTTCATCGCTTCAATCGAAATATGCCGGGCGACCTCTTCGGCGACTTTGTTGAATGCGGCTGATTGCGGTGAATCGGGGAACGATACGACGACCGGAACTCCTATGTCACCGCCTTCGCGAACCTCGATTCCCATCGGGACCTCGCCGAGGAAATTGAGGCCGTACTCGTCGCAAAGGCTCTGCCCGCCGCCGCTGCCGAATATTTCATATTTATTGCCAGTGTCGGGAGCAATGAAATACGACATATTTTCGATGACGCCGAGTATCGGAATATTCACCTGCTCAAACATCTTGACCGCCCGGCGTACATCCGAGAGCGAAACTTCCTGCGGCGTTGTCACCAAAACGGCTCCCTGCACCGGCACAAGCTGTGCGAGCGAAAGCTGCACATCACCCGTTCCCGGCGGCATATCGACGATCAAATAGTCGAGCTCGCCCCAGTTCACATCGGTCAAAAACTGCCGTACGACGCCGTGCAGCATCGGCCCGCGAAGGATCATCGGCTTATCGGGAGGCACGAGCACGGCCATCGAGATCATTTTGACGCCGTGGGCCTCGATCGGCAGCAGCTTGCCGTCGTAGATATCCGGCTGGCCGTAGCCGGTGCCGAGCATCATCGGCACATTCGGCCCGTAAACGTCCGCGTCCATTATGCCGACCTTCGCTCCGTCCTTGGCCAGCGAAACCGCCAGATTTACGGCAACTGTCGATTTACCAACGCCGCCCTTTCCGGACGAGACCGCGATGATATTTTTCACACCCGCTATCGCAACATTATTCGCGAGCCCGCGGCCCTGCGGGACCTCTGCGTCCATTGTGACTTTCACCGACGTGACACCGTCGAGCCCGCGAACGATCTCATTCGCCTGAGCTTCCATCTGCTCTTTCACCGGGCAAGCCGGCGTCGTCAGCATGATCTTGAACGATATATCACCGCCGGTGACCTCAAGGTTATGAATAAACCCGAGAGTAACGATATCTTTTTTCAGATCGGGGTCGATGATCTGTTTGAGAGATTCCAATACAACTGCTTCTGATATTTGACTCATTATGTAAATTGCCGTCTGACGTAATAAAGTTAAATAGTATTATAACAAATGCAGTTGCCAGAGAATGAACACAGAACTTCGAAAAACATACGACCACATCCGCTCAGGCGATGCGGGATTTTACGAGCAAAAACGCGGGTTGATCGCGGTTTGGGGAAAGGAAGCCGTCCAATTTCTCGACGGACTGCTCACAAACGACACGAAAACGATCGCCGACGGCGGACAAATGCTGGCGGCGTTTCCTAATGCGCAGGGCAGACTTCTCGCGGTCGTGCGTGTAATGCGACAAGGCGACAGGTTTTTGTTTGACACAGAAGGTGCAACTCACGAAAAGGTGTTTCAGAATCTCTTTCGATTTACTTTTGCGGGTGATTTCTTTGTCGAAGATTTGTCTGAAAATTACAAATATTTTGAAATATTTGGCAACGGGTCAGAACCGGGAGCGCCTGTCAGTAATAGGACGGGCTTCCGGTATGCGTCGGCAGTTTCAACGGGGCGATTCATCGAGAACGAATCAGCAGACTCTTTTCGCGGGGAAATGACCTCGTCCGGTTTTGTGGAAATCTCCGCCGACCTATACGAAACCCTCCGAATCGAATCCGGCGTTCCAAAATACGGCGTCGATATGGACGAAACGACCATCGTCTCCGAACTTGGAATCGACGGCCTCATCTCATACAACAAAGGCTGCTACATCGGTCAGGAGATCATCGCCCGCATCCATTTCCGCGGGCATGTGGCAAAGCGGCTAACCGGACTGATCTTGTCAGAACCGGGAGCGGTAGCGACTGGGTTCTCAGCCGGAGCAGAGTTAGCAACGGTCGATGGAAAAAACGCGGGCCGAATTACTTCTGTCGCTTTCTCACCGAGGCTAGAGAAAACTATAGCTCTTGCATTTGTTCGTTACGACTATTTGGCAAATGGCACTCAATTGTTGCTCGGCGACACCATTACTACGGTCTCCGATCTGCCATTCATAAATTGATCTCTCAGTGTTCTCCGTGACCTCTGTGGTAAAATCTCACTTTATCATGGAAGAACCAGACATCGACCTACCTAACGCCAAACTTGCGTACACCATTATCCAATCGCTGCTCGACGGCCACGAAGCTCTCAGCGATCTGCTTGTTGTGATGTCCCACGCCGTCGACGAAGACGTTTTAAAGGCAATGACCAATACAAACGAGTGGGAAAAATATCTCGAGTCTAAGCGAGCTCTTGAAAATACAAAGCGGCAAATTGAAAAATTCACGGATGAGTTAAAAAAACTCGAAAATGTTTGATCTGCTAATCATCGGAGCCGGACCCGCCGGGATCACAGCCGCTTACGAAGCAAGGCAGCACGGCCTGAGCTATCTCGTAATTGAGAAAGGCTTGCTCGGGAATACGATTTACAATTATCCGGTCGGGCTGACCGTATTTTCCACAACGAATGAGCTTGAAATATTGACCGGCGGTCTAAAACCGGCTCGTGAAAAGCCTACGCGTGAAGAATTGCTGTCGTATTATGTGCGGTTTGTGCTTGAGCATGAGCTGAATATTCAGACCGAGGAAACGGTGGTGGGAGTAACGCGGGCAGAACCGCCTGCGTCAGCAGGTGGCCCGGGACTCGTCTCAGAACTGTCGTTATCGCCACCCGCTCACGCGGGTGGTTCTGCCTT
>JBDSCV010000054.1:0-7015 GCA_039920905.1 Pyrinomonadaceae bacterium | reverse complement strand
ACCGGTACGGCCCAATGGCTGAGCGAATTTGTCGCGACTTTTGGCCTGATATTTGTGATCGCGGCAACGGCGCGACTCAAATCCAAATTCGCAGTTCCATTGGCGGTCGCGACCTACATCTCAGCGGCGTATTGGTTTACGGCATCGACGTCGTTCGCTAATCCCGCAGTGACCTTCGCGCGTTCGCTGAGCGACACGTTTGCGGGGATTCGACCCGCAGATGTTCCGGGATTTATGGCCGCTCAGACGATCGGAGCGGTTGCGGCTCTGTTTGTGTCAAGATGGCTGTTTGCGGAACGGGAAGATGAAAAATATGAACAGTAAAAAAAGCGTATTGATCCTCTGCACCGGAAACTCCGCCCGCAGCCAAATGGCGGAAGGATTGCTGCGGCATCTCGCCGGCGACCGCTTCGAGGTCGAAAGCGCCGGAACCGTCGCCAGCTTTGTCCGGCCTCAGGCGATCACGGTCATGGCCGAGATCGGTATCGACATCACTCCTCACCGTTCAAAATGCCTCGACGAATTCCTCCGCACACAATTCGACTACATAATCACTGTCTGCGACCACGCCGCCCAAAACTGTCCAATCTTCCCCGGCAAAGCCAAACCCATCCATTGGAGCTTCGAAGATCCCGCCGAAGCCACCGGAACCGACGAAGAAGTTTTATCCGTCTTCCGCAGCGTCCGCGACGAGATACGCCTTCGACTTGCTAAATTTATTGCTCAAAACACTTAAAACGAACCACGGATTTAGGTTTTGGATTGAAATACGGTATCTTTTGTCTTTATTGCCTTATTCGGACATTCAACAAAAGTTTTGCGCAAATACTTAAAATTCATTCTCCTGTTTCTGTTCGCGGTGTTTATTTTTTGGTTTTTTGGCCGGAATTTAGACTGGCAGGCCGTAACCGTGAGCCTGCGGCGGGCTGATCCGTGGTATTTGGCGGTGTCGGTTTTGATCATTTGTATCGGCTATCTGTTCCGTGCCGTCCGGTGGAAGGTCTTGCTCGAACCGATCACTAAGTCCAGCCTGAAAGAGCTTTTTGCGACGACGACCGTTGGTTTTGCCGCTATATTTTTGATCGGACGGATGGGAGAGATCGTCCGTCCGATGTGGCTGCCGATGCGTGATCGGCGTGTGCGGCCATCGGCTGCGCTGGTGACGCTTGCCCTCGAACGCGTATTCGATCTCGCCGCTCTGGTTTGTTTTTTTGCAGTGAATCTTTTGTGGTTTAAGCCCCAGGCGGGACGCGAAACTGAGTTTGAATATGTCGAGTGGGTCGGCTGGCTGATGCTGGTCGGAGTGGTGCTTGGATTTATAGCTCTAATAATTTTTCAGCGCATCTCACCGAGAGTGATCGCCTGGACGGAGCGTGTGACGACGCGGACGTGGATACCGGCCAGACTGCAAGAGATATTTATCAGTATTTTGAAACAGCTTGTTTCGGCCCTGGCGATATTGCGCGACTGGCGCGAAATATTTTGGGTTTCCTTTTGGACGATGATGCTGTGGCTGTCGATCGCTCTGCCGACGTGGTTTGTTTTGCTCGCGTTCGGGCTGCCAATTACGTTTACCGATGCCCTTTTTATAATGGGGTTTGCCGCTGTCGGCTCGGTCGTGCCTACGCCGGGCGGGGCCGCCGGAGCTTTTCACACAGCTACCGCCGCGAGTATTGTATTTCTAAAAAATGACGTCAGCCGCGAGGATGCGGCGGCCGTTTCGATCGCCATGCATCTCGTTTATTTCGCTCCGGCAGTGTTTTTCGGTTTATATTATTTCTTTCATGGTGATATAAGTATTGAACGGTTTCGCAGCCTGCTTTCGAGCGAGAACGCCGAACGCGAGATCAAATCGGATTCGCCAGATTTTCAAGAAGAAGCGAGTTGAGAGGGGAGAATGTTGAGAGTAGAAAAAACTGTTGTCCCACTCTAATCTCTGACTACCGACTACCGACTACTGACTACCGACTACTGTTTCATGCGCTGTCCATTTTGCTCACACATCGAAGATAAGGTCGTAGATTCCCGCGAATCGAAAGACGGGCATTCGATCCGCCGCCGCCGCGAATGCCTCGGGTGCGGTCGCCGCTTTACGTCATACGAACGCATCGACGAGATCCCATATATGGTCGTCAAGAAAGACGGCAAACGCGAAAGCTGGGATCGAAATAAGGTGCTGTCGGGACTGTTTCGGGCGGCTGAAAAACGTCCTGTTTCGACGGGGCAATTAGAAACTATTGTCGATGAGGTCGAAAAAAACGTGCAGGATTCGCTCGACCGTGAGCTGGCGACGAGCGAGATCGGCAAGATCATCATGCGGCGGCTCAAAACGCTCGATAAGGTCGCTTATGTTAGATTTGCCTCTGTTTATCTCGAATTCGCCGATGTGTCGGAATTCATGAGTGAGCTAAAAGTCCTCGTCGGCTCGCGCAAAACCACTCTCGCTGACAAAAAGAAAAAGAAGAAGTGAACCGCGGAATGAATGCATAATTGAGAATGGAAAATGGACAATTTAAGAGGGCTCAGACTCTTAATTTTCCATTCTCAATTGCCCATTCTTCATTGTCTTTGCCCTTTTCGGTCAATTTTCCTAACATATAAGGTTATGGTCGAAATCGAAGAATTTCCCGTTGCCCAGGCCGAAGCGGATGCAATTGAGCCGATGATGCAGATTCCGGCTGAGCTTCCGGTGCTGCCTTTGCGCGATATCGTTATCTATCCTTTCATGATCGTGCCGCTGTTTGTGTCGCGTGACCGTTCTATCCGCGCGGTAGAACAGGCCCTCGGACAGGACCGGATGATCCTTCTCGTTTCCCAAAAGGATGTAAATAAAGAAAAACCTGAGCAGGACGATCTTTACGCGGTCGGCACTGTTGCGATCATTATGCGGATGCTCAAGCTCCCCGATGGCCGCATTCGCATTTTGATACAAGGACTTTCGCGGTGCCGCGTTGATTCGGTCAAAGGCAGCGGCGAATATGTAAAAGCCTCGGTTACGCCCATCAGCGAGCCGCTGGCTCCGGAGAATTCTCTAGAAGTTGAAGCGCTGGTGCGAAATGTTCGCGGTTCGATGGAACGTGCCGCTTCCTTGGGCAAAAATATCTCGCCCGAGGTTCTCGCAATCATCGCAAACCTAGACGACGCGGGCCGTCTGGCCGATCTCGCCGCCTCGAATCTTGACCTCAAAATTGAAGACGCCCAGACCGTTTTAGATGTTGAGGACCCAAATCCGCGTCTTAGGCGGGTCAATGACCTTCTCAGTAAAGAGATCGACGTTCTAACTGTGCAGCAAGAAATAAATAGCCAGGCAAGGGCCGATATTGACCGTTCCCAGCGGGAGTATTTTTTGCGTCAACAGCTTAAAGCTATTCAATCAGAACTGGGAGAAGGCAATGAGCTATACGAAGAGATCGAACAATATCGTGACAAAATCCTAAAATCCAAGATGCCTGAGAATGCGGAGGAAGAGTCGCTTCGACAGCTCAAGAAACTCGAGCGTATGCACCCGGACACGGCCGAAACCGCAACGCTGCGCAACTGGCTCGACATCATGACCGATCTCCCATGGTCAAAGGCATCGAAGGATAATCTCAATCTCAAAAAGGCCGAAAAGATACTCGATGACGATCATTACGGCCTCGAACGTGTAAAGGAACGTATCGTCGAATCGCTCGCCGTACGCAAACTGCGTGAAAAACCAAAAGGCTCGATTCTTTGTCTCGTTGGACCTCCGGGCGTCGGTAAGACTTCGCTTGGGCGTTCGGTTGCCAGGGCGTTGAATAGGAAATTTGTCCGCCTTTCGCTCGGCGGACTGCACGATGAGGCCGAAATTCGCGGACATCGCCGCACCTATGTCGGAGCGATGCCGGGCCGGATCATTCAGGCGATACAGCAGGGCGGAACGAATAATCCGCTCATTATGCTCGATGAGATCGACAAAGTCGGCGCCGATTTTCGCGGTGACCCGTCGAGCGCCCTGCTCGAAGTGCTTGACCCCGAGCAAAACTCGTCGTTTCGCGACAATTATCTTGGCATCACGTTTGATCTTTCGGACGTTATGTTTATGACGACCGCGAACGTTTTGGATACGGTCCAGCCTGCGCTGCGTGACCGGATGGAGATAATTTCGTTGTCGGGTTACACCGAGGAAGAAAAACTCGAGATCGCCAAACGCCACCTCATTCCGAAACAGATCGAGGAAAACGGCTTGGCAAAAAACGATGTTAAGTTTGAACGAAAAGCGATAACCAAAATCATCTCGGAATACACCCAAGAAGCCGGACTTCGTCAGCTTGAACGCGAGATCGGCAAAGTTTGTCGCAAAGTCGCCCGCTCAAAGGCCGAGCTGGAGAGTGAATTTACACAGATGCGGATCACGGTCGATAATCTCAAAAGTTTTCTGCGTGTATCGAGAATATTTAACGAAGGCGCACTCAAAAAGGATGAGATCGGCACGGTAACGGGTCTTGCATGGACGGCGGTAGGCGGCGATATTTTGTTTATTGAGGCGTTAAAGACAAAAGGAAAGGGAAAGTTGCTGCTCACCGGACAGCTTGGCGAGGTTATGCAGGAATCGGCCCAAGCGGCTTTCTCTTATGCAAAAGCTCGATCCAAAGACCTCGGCATCGACGAGACCGTGCTTGATAATTTTGACATTCATATCCATTTACCTGAGGGAGCGATACCAAAAGACGGGCCGAGTGCGGGTATCACGATGGCGACGGCGCTTGTCTCGGTGCTTTCACAGCGTCCCGTGCGAAAAGATATAGCGATGACCGGCGAGATCACACTGCGCGGCAACGTCCTGCCGGTTGGCGGCGTCAAAGAGAAGCTGCTTGCGGCCCGGCGGGCCAAGATAAAGACGGTTATTCTGCCGTCGCCCAATGAACGGGACCTCGAAGATCTTCCGCAGGAAGTACGCGACGATTTGACATTTATATTTGTGGAGAATGTACGTCAGGTTTTCGACGCCGCTCTTCGCGAAAGTATATTACCGGTCGAAAAGGCGAAAGCTAAGGCCCAAAAGGCATCTTGAACAAGCAGTTTCAACGTTGACGGGTAAGCCTCGAAGGTGCTATTCTAAAAAGGTTAACGCGCCGCATTTACTTTCCGTTGGAACATGCGGAACTTTTGGGGATTGATAGCGTTAAAATTATTAATGAAAATAAGCATTTATAGAGTATTAACTTTTACAGCATTTCTATTTTTGGTATTTAACTCGATATCGAGCGCTCAGGTTACGAGTTCGAGATCGAGCAATGAGACGCGCACACAGGATGTAGTTAAGGCTCAGGAAGCGGTCAATGAGGTTTTGCAAAAGTCGGGCATGTCTTTTAAGGAAGGCCTGCTCGCCTTTGTTGACGAGAACCGGACAGTTACCGGCGAGAAATTTAACAAATCAGTCGAGGTTTTTCTTTATTCGACCTTAAACATCCAGCGTGAACAGAAACTGCAGGGCTGCTACAACCAGCTTATCGAGACGATTTATAAGATCGAATTTCCTTCGGACAAAGATCTGCCCCAGGTTAAAAATCTGGCGCAGACATGTGGTTGGAACATCGACTCGGTTCTGGCCGACAATGTCGCTAAATTGACGCGTAACTCGACTATAAAATTAATTGGTCCGCCGTCAACAAATGCCGTAGCGTCTAACGGAACGAACTCAACAAATCAGGCAAAGATCGGTTTTAATAATCAGGAATTTGAGCCTTCACCGCTCGATGAACTTTCAAAGCTTGAACTCACACCCGATGAGCTTCAGGTTGAGGGCAATCCGGTTGCCCAGCAGCAATATCAACAAATTCAATACGCCGTCGCCAATAAATCACTCGGGTTTTCGTTTCAGGTACACCCGATGATCCAGCAGTTTATCAATTATTATCGCGGACGCGGGCATACGACAATGGAGGTCGGTCTTTACCGCTCCGGTATGTTTATGCGTATGGCCCGCCGGATCTTTAAGGAAGAAGGTGTGCCTGAAAATGTTGCATGGCTCGGTCAGGTGGAAAGTGCCTGGAAGCCAAGCGCTTATTCGTCGGCAGCGGCTTCTGGATTGTGGCAGTTTATACCGGGAACCGGATCGAGATTTGGTTTGCAGCGGACGGCTTATGTTGACGAGCGAAACAGTTTTGAGGAAGCGACCCGAGCCTCGGCGCGGTATCTGAAATTCCTCGCCAATCGCTACGGCGGCAATTGGGAACTCGGCATCGCCGCTTATAACTGCGGCGAAGGGAATGTTGATCGTGCTATCCGGCGGGCCGGCGTCGCAAATTTCTGGATCGCATATCCTTATCTGCCGCAGGAAACGCGGAATTATGTTCCAAATATCCTCGCGACCATCTTGATCGCCAACAACCCAAACGAATACGGCTTTGGCCACATTCGCCCGTCGGCCCCGCTCATTTATGACCGTATACGAATTCCAGCATCCACAAATTTGAGTCTGATAGCACAGGCGTCGGACACGACGGTGCAGTATCTGCGATACCTCAACCCGCATCTACGCGGAAATATTACACCGCCCGAACCGTACATTATTAACGTCCCGGCCGGAAAAGCGAATGAGGTTGTTGCACTCTTTAGGCGGATTCCCGCTTCGAAGATCAATAATACAAATCTTGCAAATTCGTCCAGCGGCGAAAACTGGCAAAACATCTCAAACCGCACCGGCGTGAGCGTCGCCGATCTGATGGCGGCGAATCAGGGAATGGCCACACCGCGAGGCAAGGTGTTCGTTCCGGTTAGCGGCAATAATGTGAATAACATTGTCTATTCCAGGCCAACCAGCTCAGGTAATTCGACGGTTCCGAATGGCGTAAAAGTTGTTAAGGCAAAAGCCGGTGACACGGTGCAGAAGGTGGCCGAGCGTAATAATGCCAATCCAACCGAGGTGGCGAAATTTAACGGCCTGTTGCCAAATTCAGTTCTTGGTGCCGGACGTGAGATCAAAATACCATCTAAATAGCAGCGGTTACAGTGATTACAAAAGCGCCGGATGGAAATGTCCGGCTTTTTT
>JBDSCV010000053.1:0-13346 GCA_039920905.1 Pyrinomonadaceae bacterium | reverse complement strand
GGCGGTATTAGTCTAAAATTTGCTAACGCAATTTATTAAGTAAAACGAGGAGAAAAAAATGGCTGATATTACGATAACTGAACGTCAAGCTGGTGACGTCACAATTCTTGATCTGGCAGGGAAAGTGACGATCGGCGAAGGCAGTGTTGCACTGCGGACAACGATACGTCGTCTGCTTGGCGAAGGCAAAAACAAGATCCTGCTCAATTTGGCGGGTGTCGGTTACATTGATTCGAGCGGCATCGGCGAGCTTGTGTCGAGCTTTACGGCTGTCAAGAAAGAGGGCGGCATCTTGAAACTCTTGAGCCTGACGCAAAAGATTCAGGACCTGCTGGCGATCACAAAACTTTTGACCGTTTTCGATACATTCGACGACGAAGCTTCGGCCTTGAGCAGCTACAACTAAGCGAGGCTCGTGCTTTTAGGGCTAAATAGTTAAATTAGGATAAAGGAACGGTGTTTGATTCCTTTATCCTTTCTTTTTTACATCGTTTGAATACATCTTTACGTCCGCTGCTTTCATCTGTTCAAGAGAAGGGAGTAAGCATATCAGGCAACATGCGTCGAATTTTGATCTTTTTTGTATTTTCGCTCTTGGCGATCAGCGTTTGCGGACAAAATGTACCGGTTGGCTTTGACCTGTCAAATTATGGTGTTCGTATCGAGCCGGATAAACGGCTGATCGTCGTTCTGGCCACACTCGCGATGGCGTCCACAAATGATGCCGCCGGTGAAAACGCGAAGCTATTAAATGCTCCATTGTCCGAAAAGAGCGCAAAGTTTCGCGAACAGCTTCTGCTCGATAATGCCGCTCTCCCCGATGATCTCAGGCGAAAGATCTCTGGCTTTGTCATGCTGTATAAGAAAAGCCATCCGAAATCGACCGATGCTGAGATAATCTCACCGTTTATCTCGATGGCTTACACCTTGACGCCGGTGCCCGAACTCGCCGATCCGGTTATCACTAACGATCTGCCGGGCAACCTGCTCGATGTCCTCGATTTTGCACCGCTTGCGCGTGAATTTTACCGCCGCTCGACCATTAGCTCGAAACTTGACGATTACATTAAAGAATACCGCCTGGACTCCGATGGGGTGCTGCGCAGTTCTGCTCGTGAGATGGTAAGCGAACTCCTCAGCTATCTCCACACGCGGCCCATGTTGAGTTTCTCGGAAAAAGTTAAGATCGAGACAAAAAAAACCAATAGTAAGAAAGGCACCATTCAGAAAGTCGAGACGCGGATACACGACCGTCATTTTTATATTGTCCCTGAAAAACTTTCTGCGAAGGGCAATATTAATTTCTTGAATATTCGTGACGATTACTATGTCATCCTCGCGCCCGAAACCGATCTCAGCTTTTCAGAGGTTCGCCGCGCTTACCTGCAATACGTGATGGACCCGCTTGTCCTAGGCAATGCGAAAGAGATGACCTCGATTAGGGACTGGATAAAACCGCTGCTTGACGGACTTCGTAAGACTGATCCTGACGTGTCGCCTGATGTCTATCGGACGATCTCGAGGTCGCTTGTAGCGGCCGTCGATGTGCGGCAATTAGAATTTGTCCGGCTGCGAATCGCAACGGAGCAGGCGCGGCAGAAGATCGAGCTTTTGAAAACCGATGACCAGAAGAAAGCGTTTTCGGAGGAACTTGATAAATATAAACAGTCATTGTCCGACGAATCGGCCTTGCAGCTTTATGAAGATTATCAAAAGGGGTCGGTCCTTTCGTTCTATTTTGCAGATCAACTAATTGGCATCGAAGAATCGGGCTTTGATATTGCATCTTCACTGCGTGAGATGATCGCTGTTTTCGACCCCGCAAAAGAGACGGGTCGTGTTGCCAATTCAGCCGAAGCTCGAAAGCGGGCAATAGCCGCACGTGAAGATCGCAAAAAACATCCCGAAGCAAACAGCTTTACTGCTGAAAACCCGGTGACTACGCGACTGCTCGAAATTCAAAAGACGATCGACTCCAAGGATTACGCGAAAGCCGGCACTGATCTGAAACAGCTTTTAGCACAAAATCCTTCCGAGCCGAGAATTTATTACAATATTGGTCGCGTCACCGGTCTGTCGGCGGTGAGCATTGAGGATCCGGATCTGCAGGCCCAGAAACTACTCGAAGCAAAAGTCGCGTATAGCAATGTTTTGCGGACTGTCACTCCAACAACAGACAAAGCTCTGATCTCGCTGACTTATGTTGCCCTCGCGAGAATTTACGAGTTCCTCAACGATAACGCCTACGCGATCAGGCTCTATAACGAAGCGATCAAACTTGACGATGTCGCGGGCGGCGGATTTCAGGAAGCGATCGCGGCCAAACAACGGTTATTGAAGCCATAATGTCAGAACCGGGAGCGGTAGCGACTGGTTTTCTAATTCGAAAATAAGAACCCCCAGTCGCTACCGCTGCCAGTTCTGACCCAAATCTGATAACGTTTAGAGAATGTCAATCTCAGGCTTTCGCAGCGGTTTTGCCGCGTTTATCGGTCGGCCAAATGCCGGAAAATCAACTTTGCTAAACCGCCTCGTCGGCGAAAAGATCGCTGCCGTCTCAAACAAACCTCAAACAACCCGGCACAGAATACAGGGAATCGTCACGCGCGAGGACGGCCAGATCGTTTTTGTCGATACACCGGGCGTGCATAGACCCGGCCATCTGCTGAACCGGCGGATGATGGCGGCCGTTCATGATGCGATCCTTTCGGTTGATGTACTCGTGTTGATGCGTGACGCCAGTGTTTCGACCGGAAATGGCGACCGCTTTGTACTCGACCTCGTAAAGCAGGCCGAAAAGCCAGCTATCCTAGTCCTTAACAAGATCGACAAGATCAAGGAAAAAAGCCATCTGCTGCCGCTGATCGAATCGTACGCAAACGAATACCAATTCGCCGAGATCGTTCCTGTTTCAGCCCTAAAGGGCGACGCGATCGACAACCTGCTTGTTCAGATCGTCAAACATCTGCCCGTCGGCGAACCGATATTTACCGATGACGAAATGACCGATCAGCCGGTCCGCAGCATCGTTGCCGAGATGGTTCGCGAAAAGATCCTGATGTCTACCGGCGAGGAGATCCCTTATGTAACTGCCGTAGTGACCGAGGTTTTTGACGAAAGCGAACCGGGGCTGACAACAATTTTTTGCGCTATCTATGTCGAAAAATCGTCGCAGAAAAAGATCGTCATCGGCAAGATGGGTTCGCGCATAAAGGACATTGGCTCTAGGGCACGTGTCGATATTGAAAATCTTCTGGGCAAAAAAGTGTTTCTTAAGCTCTTTGTCAAGGTCGTTGAGGACTGGCGCAATCGCGAACGTGATCTGGACGAGATCGGAGTGCGCGAATGAATGATGGAATTACAAAAAGATGGTGTGCTGTTGATATTTTAGTTGACCGCGCGGCAACAGAGGCCATCGAATCGGCGCTTAACGAACTCGACTCGCTTGGCACCGAGATAGACAGCCTGCGAAAGGTGAAAGGCGAGCCGCAGATCGTGACCGGTTTTTTTGATACTCTGCCTGATGACGCGAATATTCGCCTCGCCATTGATGATTCCCTAAGAATCAATGGTTTTACGGCCGATGCCGTCATAGGCATAGAAAGCCGCACGGTCGAGGAGACTGATTGGCTCGCCGAATGGAAAAAATACTGGAAGCCAACCGAAGTTGGCAGATTTATAATATCCCCTCCGTGGGAAAACGTTGAGGTAACGGACAAGATCTTGATCCAAATCGAGCCAAACATGGCCTTTGGAACCGGAACGCATGAAACAACCCAGCTGTGTCTGAAAGCCATAGGCGATAACTACGGCGCTGGCCAGTCATTTCTCGATATCGGAACGGGAACCGGCATTTTAGCAATCGCCGTAGCAAAATTATCCACACAGGACACAGAGAAAGAAAATAAAGATCTCTCTGGGTTCTCTGTGGCAAATATCTTCGCCTGCGACATCGACGCCTATTCAGTAAAGATAGCAAGAGAAAACGCGGTTGCAAACGGCGTCAGCGAACACATCGCGTTTGCGGTTGGCTCTATCCGTGAAGAAGCACCGGTCTTTGATTTTGTTAGCGCCAATCTTACCATCGATGTGATCGTGCCAATTTTGCCGCTTTTACTTGAGAAGTCGCGTCAAATTCTATTGCTGTCGGGGATTCTTGCTGAACAAAAACAGATCATATCCGACGAGCTCCTCAAATCTCAAATGTCAAATTTCAAATTTGAAACTGCCGGTGAATGGGTCTCGGTGATCGTTAGGAAGAATTTTTTATCCAAAGCCGCGAAGACGCAAAGATAAGACAAGGTAAACGATATGCAAAGAAAATCAGATTTCCTTTGCCTCCGTGCGTTAACTATCTTGTTCTTAAATAGGTTTTTTCGGCGGGACGGCCGGCGGAATATCACCGTCGTCGGTGATCGTGATGAGCGGTGCGCGAGGTTTGGGTTTGGCCCTCGGGGCGGCAGATCTTAGAACGGGCGGGCCTTGCGGCAGACTCAACGCATTTGGAGCCAGAGGTTCGGTCCGTTTTATTATCGTGCCGCCGCGTCCGGCGACCCAGACCGTAGCTCCGCCGCGATAGACGATTGTCTGCAAAACCTTTGTTGTAATGCCGGGTTGTATTGCCCAAGTCTTTCCCGCATCTGCGGTTATTAGTACAGTCCCGAGCTCACCCACGGCGATCGCACCAGCCGGGCCGACGGCCTGAACCGCAAACAGGTTAAATCTCGACGCCGATTCCTGATCCTGCCACGTTGCTCCGCCATCGGTCGTTCGCAGCGTAATTCCTGCGGACCCGACCGCGAATCCGTGCAGGTCGTCAAAAAAACTCATAGCATATAGATTTTCGCGTATATTGACCTTAACTTTTTCCCAGGTGATGGCCCCGTCGCTTGTTCTCAATATTGTGCCTTTATCGCCCACGGCGATGCCGCGTTTATCGTCAAAAAACTTTACATCCTCTAGCCATAGCCGCGTGCCCGATTCAAATTGCTCCCAATATGCTCCGCCCGAATCCGTGCGCAAAATCATCCCGTTTGCACCCACCGCGAAGCCGATCTTATCGCTCACAAAGCTTACGCTTAATAGATCTTCGGTTACGTTAGAATTCCCTTTGCCCCAACTCGCTCCGCCGTTAACGGTACGCAAAACCGTTCCGCCGTCGCCAACGGCCCAGCCTTTTTGTCCGTCATAAAAGAATACCGAATTGAGATTTGCCTGGGTGTCCGAGAAAGCGGTAAGCCATTCGAGCCCCGCGTTGTTTGTAAGCCAGATCCGACCCCGCGAACCGACTGCTACGCCAATCTCGTCATTGAGAAACGCCATATCGTTCACGTCTTCGCGGCCGCCGGCTGAGAGACGCTGCCAGCTAAATCCGCCATCGTCGGTTCTGACGATCAGGCCATTTTCGCCAACTGCCCAACCGGTAAATTTGTCACCAAAGTACACTGAAACGAGCTTCGGATTTGTCCTAACATTAAACGGCAGCCAAGTCCGGCCGCCATCGCCGGTGAGCCAAACCATGCCGTTCGAATCGGTCATAGAGCCGCTTAGGTTGTCGGCAAACGATAGAGAGAGTACGTCGGAGCCGCTAAAGATCTCTATTCGCGACCAAGTGGCTCCGCCGTCTTCGCTCCGGGCAACACAGCCGTCGTAACCGACCGCGACCATTTTTTTTAAAGATAAAAACACCGCGTCCGACACTATTGTTCCGGCACACGGGTCAGTCGCTTTCCAGCTTAGGCCGCCATTGGCCGTTGTCAGAACTGCTCCGCCCAGGCCAACCGCCACTGCGTGCGTGGCGTCCGCCGCGTCAATATTCAGAAGCTGCTGTGAAGTACCCGAAAATTGAGATTTCCATGTCAATCCGCCGTCGGTCGTCTTTAAAATGCGGCCGTAAGTGCCGGTTATCCAGCCTGTTTGCAGACCCGGTCCGACAAATTTTATCGCGGAAAGATGATCGCGAGTATCGACCGCAACCTGTTTCCATTCCTTGCCGCCATCGGTTGTCGAAAGCACGGTTCCACGCGAACCGACGACAAACGCTGTATTTTTATCACAAACAAAAACCGAGGAAAACGTTACATTGGACGGTGCAGTTTGCCGCCGCCAGCTAAAACCGCCATCCGTCGTTCGCAGTATCGTGTTGTCCGAACCGACCGCGTAGCCGGTTTCTTTGTCACGAGCAAAATGTATCGAATACAATGGATTACCCTGCGGTCGAGGATTTTGCCAGACCCAGTCAGGCCCGGAATTAAATTGGGCAAGAGAATTGCCGCAAAAAAGCGCAAAAAGCGCAAAAACGAGAATTATCAATTTCGGACACTTTACCTGCATTAATATCTTTTTCTTTTTGCGTATCTTGCGCCTTTTTGCGGCTAAATTTCCTGAATTCCGATCTCGGACACGGCTTCGTCTAAAATGGCCTTGTCAACGTAACCAAGTTCGGCCATTTTCCGGGCCATCGAGTCGGCAACTTCCTGAACGGTGTGGCCGTTGTGCCCTTTGACCCATTTCCAGGTTATTTGATGCTTCTTAGCGGCACTATCGAGCCTTTTCCACCAATCGTGATTAGTTTTTCTTTTCCACGTCCCGCCCATGGTCTCGACCACATATTTTGAATCCGACATAAGCGTCACGGTGCAAACTTCGCTGAGACTCTCCAGACCGACCGCGGCCGCCGCGATCTCGGCCTGCTGGTTGGTCGCGTTGCCGAGGTATTCGCCGACCGCCTTCCAATAGCCTTTGAAACCAAGCACAGCGACCGCCGCGGCACGCGTAATACCTTTCCCGTTTCCGAGACTGGAGCCGTCGCAGACTATCGTTACTTGTTTCATTTTTAATGTTTCATCGAGATCACGCTGTCCACATAGCTGTCAAACGTCTCATCATGCGAGATCACAAATAGCTGGTCAAAATGCGTGATCCGGCTGATCTGCTGGGCAAAATTCTCGCGGCGTGTTTCGTCCATATTCGCCGTCGGCTCATCGAAAAATGCGATGCGAATATCGCTCAATTGATTTAACAACGCGAGGCGAACGGCCAATGCCGCCGACATTTGTTCTCCGCCCGAAAGACTGATAAATGGCCGCTCAAAGCCATCTTCTTCGAGAACGATCGAATAATCCTCGGCCCATTTCAGCGTTCGCTCCGCATTGCCCGTTATCTCGCGAAACATCTGATTGGCTTCAAGCGAGACGTGATAGACGTAATTGCGGGCGACACGCGGAGCGGCTTCCTTGAGCGTATCACGAATAAAGGTAGTTGCCTCGGCAACGTTTTCCAACCGCTCCTTTTCCTTGAATTCGCCGCTCAGCGAAAGCCGAACCTCGGCAAACCGCTCGATCTCGACCGCAAGCTGCTGCTCACGACCCTTTGATGCCTCGAACGTCGCCCGCGTTTCGGCATGTCGTCTCTCAGCCGTAAGAAGTTCGGCCCTGCCTTGATTGTGCAGATCGGGATCGTAACCAGCAGCGGCGATATTAACTCCCTTATCCGCCGCATCCAATTTCGCGGCCAGTGCCGCAAGTTCATTTTTCGCGGTTTCGCTCTCTTTTTGTCTGAAGTCTAACGATTTAGCATCAGATTCGTTTGTCAGAAAAATGCGATGGGCGCCGGCGGTCGCATCACGTTCTGCCGTGAGCCGCGTCCAGTTTTCGTCGACTTCCTTGTATTCATCCATTTGCTCGACGAACAGCCGACGTTCGCTTTCCAGCCGCTCCAGATTGCTTCCGACATGGCTCAGGCCTTCGCGGATCTCGTTTTCCCGCAAGATCTCCTTTTCGAGAAACCGGATGCGGGCGGCCGGATCGTCGAGCGAGATGAGCCGGGCTTCGGCAGCCGCGAGCAGCGTTTCCGAATTTGCCGCGTCGCTAAGCTGGCTCTCAAGCGTTGCCTTTTTTTCGGTAAGTCCTTTGCCTTCTTCTTTTAGCTCGGCGTCGTGGCGGCGGTAGCTTCCGAGGGCGGCGGAGAATTTTTCGGCTTCGCGCGCCGTCTTTAGATCGGCGGCGACCGTCCGGCGTTCGATCTCCAAATTTGATATCCCAGATTTGTAATTTTCAAACTGGCTCGAAACAAAGGTTTCCAGCGTTTCGCCTTCGTTCAGATTCAGGCATTTTTGAGAAAGTATCGGGCAGAGGCCGTTTTTTATCTCGCTCTGAAATTTCTCATCACGTTCGAGGCTCGCTCGAAGATTGGCGAGACCATTTATTATGGTCGCGTCACGTTGTTCGAGTTCCAAGAGGTTTCCGGCGGCGGCGGCTTTCGCCTCGGCCTCGCGCATCGCGGCCTGATTTACCCGAAAGTTCTCACGCAGCCGCTCCAAACTGCCTTGGATGCTATTGATCCGCTCGGCGGCAGCTCGGGCCGAAGTGATATTGTCTCGCAACCGGGCGATCTCCTTTTCAAGTTCCTGCTGCGCGCCCGTTTTTGGCCGGAGGTTTTCGATCTCCGTACGGGCCTTACTAACGGCCTCAAGCTGCTGGTCGAGACGTTTCTGCTCCGCCTTGACGCTGACCATCGCCGCGTCAGTTTTGGCAATTTCGCTTTGCAGGCGGTCACGTTCGCCGCGTTCGCGTTCGAGATCTGGGAAACGAGCCAACGCGGCTATGTGGCGTTCGTGATCGGGCCGGGCGGCTTCGATACTGCTCGCGGCTTCGGCGGCACGTTCGAGAGATCGTTGCGATTGGGCAAATACAATCTCGGCCTTTTCTGTTTCAGAGCGGGTACGCTCAAGCAGTGTTTTGAGATCTGAAATGGTACGCTCTTGTTCGCCCAGCTTTTGTACGTTCGCTTGCCTCAACACCAGATCGGCGGTCATCTTTTCGATCTCAACAGCAAGTCGTGCGGCCTGTTCGGCGACGGTTTTGTGTTCCTCGGCGACGGATTCCGAGCGGTTCAACTCACCTTCGGCCCGGGCAATACCTTCGCGAATTCTCCCGATCTGGCTATCGAGATAACGCGAAGTTTCTCTTAGTTTCTCAGCCGCCTGCCGGTATTCCTCGACCTTTAATAGTCGGTCAAACGCAATTTTACGCTCGGTAGCACCTTCCAAAAAAATCGCTGTAAATGTGCCCTGAGGGACACCGATGGCCTGCCGAAAAAGTGATTTGAGATCGGTGCCCGGTTCGAGGCCGAGATGCTGCCAGAGAAAGCGGAATACCTCTTCTTTTTTGTCAGCGATGCGTGTTTTAAGACGCGGGTCGGTGACGTTATAACCTGCACCGGTGTCTCGATATACGATATAGTCGCGCTCGTCGAGGCCGCTCTCAAACGTGACGCGAACCGCGCCTTTCTTCTCACCACGGCGGACAAAATCTTCTTTTTTGTATTCGAGCAGGTCAAACAACACCCATGCGATCGCCTCAATTATCGTGGTCTTGCCCGCACCGTTCTCGCCGGTGATTGCGGTCGTACCCCGCGTAAATTCGAATGTTGAGGAGGCGTGAGATTTTATATTCTCAAGCTCGATCTTGGATATATGCATCGCGATTTCAAGTTTAGAATAAATCCGTTGAAACAAAAATATTTGAACGCGGATTGTGCGGATCGAGCGAATGAAACGGATTGTGGCGGGCGAACGTATCTCACGGGACGAGAGAACGGATGACGTTGCGTCGATATCTGATCAATTTGAAACGCGAACGGGAAAAAGGCTGCAGGACCAATGAGACAGTATTCAGTAAGCGGATTGAGGAATAAAGATTACTAATTTCTGACAACTGACAACTGACAATTGACTACTGCTTTTTGATTACAATGCTTCCGTTATTGGATGTTAGCTCTAACGTAGCGTCACCGCCTTTTCCGAGTGTGCCGACGATACTTTTTACCGGTCCCTCCGAAATATTCTCAGTATCAAGTTTCACCGGTATTTCCCTATTAAAGCTGCCGTACCCGTAGGTTGCCGAGATCTTGCACGACGATGCCGACGGAATTGCTAACCGGATCGAGCCTCTGGAAGTGCTCATACTATATAAGCCGCCATTAAGCATCTCACCGTTAAAGGCGACCGAGCCGGAGATCGAATTCACCTCGATCTGACGGTGCGCGATCTGCTGCATAGAAATGGAGCCGCTGTTGGTCTTTGCCTTCAACATATCGCCGATATCGCTCGGCCCGGCCTCAAAAACGAGAATATTGCCTGTTGTGCTGTCGAGGATCATGGCATCTTCGGATTCCTCAACCGTGATGTCGCCCTGTCCGGCGTTCGCCGTAATTCCGTTGGAGAAATTTCTGAGCGAAATGTCGCCTCCGATCGTGTTGACATTGACCTTTTTGACCGAATCGATCTTCGTCGTCGTTTGTCGGCCCCTGATATTTATAGTCGCGTTTAGCGGAACGTCGATCTCGATCTCATTGCCCCAAATACATTCGGTCGGAGCCGAGTATTTATTCTTATTCTTCTCGATTCCGGCAACCATTATCCAAACCGGATCTCCTTTTTTAGCGCTTTTCTGCAAAACCTTAAAGCCAAACTTGCTGCCGCCATCTACAAAAACACGGACCTCATTGCGTTTCCAGCCGTTGACCTTAACCGTGCCTTGAGGGATGCAGAGCGAAAGATTTACACCGCTATCGACCATGATCGATTTTTCAGACGTATTTCCGCCGAAATGAATGGCCGACATCAGCGGCTCAGGCGTCGAACTGGAAGGGCGATCGGGCTGCGAAGGGGCGAGCGTCGGATTGGGTTTTGGCATCGGCCCGGACCAGGTATTTTGTGCCGGAGCTAAAAACGGGAAGTCCGCCAACGTTATTATTGTAACGATAACCAAATTTAAATTTTCAATGATCTTTTTCATCAAATCCGTTTTTTTTAAGCCTAACGAAGGCTTGTCCACCAACTCCTCTTTCTGCGCGACCGAATTCAAAAGATCGATTTTGTTCTGGTAAGACGAATACAAAACCTGCCGGGCCGATCCGTTTCGCGGATTTCGCTTTACTTCAGTTTTAATTTTCGCGATCGTATCGTTTACGAGGGCCATATCGCGTTCGTATGCGATCCGTTCGGATGGACGCAGCAGGGCGTCTTTTTGATCTTTGACCGTGTTGTTTAGGCTCGAGATCGTTTTCACATAGCTTTCTTCGCCGGGTAAATAACCGCTGGACGCTGCCGAGGCATATACCGCCGGAGCATTTATATGCTGACGTTCAGCCCGGTAAGCGGCCCGCTCGACTCTTATGTCCGGTTTCGATGTTGTTACCGTCTGATCTATTAGTGGATTTGTTGTTAGCGGTGCCGGATCTATTTGTGCCGAAGTTGATCTAGCCGCGGTTTGAACCGGTATTACCTCAACCGGAACCGCCGTGCGATTCATCCAAACGGCGGCAAATACGCCAACAACGATCACTAAACTTGCGGCCGTCGCGAGCGGATTTGCCAGAGTCACTGCCAGAAAGCCCTCCCTTTGTGCCACAATGGTCGGCTCTCGCGCTCGGTCACGATCGAATCATTGATCTTGTTCCACAGACGCGGCGTAGAGACGAGCGTGTTAAATTGGCGTTCGAGCGCGGGGAATACGATGGCCGATTCATCCTCGGCTTCGACCAGCATAAACGCGCACGTGTCGCAGGCCGCGATGTGGCCTGAAACGCGGGCTGTCTGATCGTGAGCGAGTTCACCATCCGAAAAGGCCTGTATAGTGCCAATGTCTAAAACAATCTTCCTTCATGTCGTATCCTTCCCAATTTTCCCATGGATCTCTGTTTTCGCGGTCGCGGAGCATTTGGCGTTCATGGTCAAGTCCCGGATAGCCGATATGTAGCCGCAGCAGAAAGCGGTCAAGCTGCGATTCGGGCAGCGGATATGTGCCGTGATGCTCCGACGGATTTTGCGTCGCAACGACGATAAATGGCAGCGGCAGACGGCGTGTGACGCCCTCGACAGTGACCTGCTCCTCGGCCATCGCTTCGAGCAGGGCGGATTGCGTTTTTGGCGTGGCGCGATTTATCTCGTCGGCGAGCACTATGTTTGAGAAGATCGGCCCGGCTTTCCATTCGAATTCGCTGTTCCGTTGATTAAAGATCGAGAGCCCGATAACGTCGGACGGCAAGAGGTCGGATGTGAACTGAATTCGCTGAAAAGAGAGTTACAAAGCCCGTTCCAAAGCATTTGCGAGTGTCGTCTTACCACTGCCGGGAACGTCCTCGATCAGCAAGTGACCTTTCGCCAGCAAGGCTATAAGAGCAAACTTTTCCGTCTCAGATTTGCCCCGGATCACGCGCTCAATAGCAGCCTGTAATTCGGCTACCTTTGGTCGAAATCTAAAACGATATTCTCACCCGTCACCTGTGTTTCACCAACTATCCAATCTCTCATTTGAAAACGGGCGCATCGACCGCCGCAACATATATTCTACCCGATTAGAAACAATGGCTGCATCAAAAAGTTGCATTATTAGGGAAGCTCGGGGTTCGAACTTTGGTTGGCAGATCTGCGGCGAGGAAGCCAGCTGAAGCCGGAACTCCAAACCATGATTGAATTTCCTCTCAAAACAATTTAAACTTTTGAAACTTAATACAAGCGTTTTCGTGAAGAAAACGGATGGGTGTAAAAGTATTAATATGAAAAATCTAAGGCTTCGGCTCAAAGATCAACGCGGTTTTAACCTGATTGAATTGATGATCGTTATCGCGATCATCGGTTTGCTGATCGGTGTCGGCAGTATTGCCTGGCAGGCCGTCATTCGCTCGGGAAATGAGACAACGGCGGCTCAAACGATCGACAATATCCGTAAATTTGAGGCTCAATATGCCTCAAGAAACAAGGGAACTTTTGCAACTTTTGACGAACTAATCGCAAAAGTAAGCCTCGATGAGAAATTCAAAGGCGAACGTCCGGTGGTAAATGGATACACGTTCGTCCTGACGGTTATTCCCCCGTCGGCAAGTACACCCTCATCCTATTCAGTAACGGCGGATCCGCAGGTTGGCGAAGGGATTTCTGCCACGGGCAATCGACATTACTATACCGATTCATCGCTCAGCTCGATAAAAGGAACTGACGAAAACCGCCCTGCCAAAGCGGACGATCCGGCGATCTAAAGTGAATATCAGGGCCGTCTTAGCTCAGTGGTAGAGCACTCGCTTCACACGCGATAGGCCACAAGTTCAAATCTTGTAGACGGCACCAATGATTTCAATAAGTTACGGGCCTTTTCAAGTGTCGGGGTTTTGTTTCACACCTAAAATCACACCAAAAATCTATCAAGATCGAGTCCTACTAGGCAAGCCCACGAACTTTCAAGTTCGTAGTTTTGATGAAGTAAACGCGAATTTCACCCGGCAAGAGTTTGACGGTTGTTTTATAAGAGCTTCCATCCTGCAGCCATGACAACTTTTTCGCCTGA
>JBDSCV010000052.1:0-8276 GCA_039920905.1 Pyrinomonadaceae bacterium | reverse complement strand
GCACATTATGAGATTGATCTGGTTAATCATCACCGCGCCAGCGCCGACGCCTACGCGACGGCCCACATTTTTGTAAATTTGCTAATTAAATTGCGGTCGCGGGGCGTCACCGACCTCGCCGCCGTGCGAAAAATGGGGTCACGAAAACATGGATATGTTAGATAACGAAAAGCTTGACCGCATTAACAGTCAAGGCCTCGAAATACGCCCGACACCGCGGAGCGAAATGAACCTGTTCCCGCTCGACTCGTTTCCATACGAGTTTCCCGGCAAAGAGATTTGGGTCGAATTCGAGATACCCGAATTTACTGCGGTCTGTCCCTTTTCGGACTTTCCCGATTTCGCCGTGATCCGGCTAAAATACGTCCCCAACCAACTCTGCATCGAGCTCAAAAGTCTAAAGCTCTATATAAATGCGTTTCGCGACGTAAAGGTCTTTCACGAGCATGTTATCAATATAATTCTCGAGGATTTTGTGGCAGCTTGCGATCCTGTAAAAGCAGAGATCGAGGGCGATTTCCACGTCCGCGGTAATATTAAAACCGTTGTCCGCTCCGCTTACGAGAAAGCTTAAAAATCGTTTGTAGCGAGAGGCAAAATATTTGTATTCCCATCCACTTACATTGATGAAAAGATTCTCAACACACTGGCTCGTCATCGGGGCGTTAATCGCGATCGCCCTGTTGATCGCGAACGTCACTCTTACGTACCGCAACACGGAGAGCCTTTATCAAGAAGCCGTGGTGGTGGCTCACACGCACGATGTACTCAGAGGGCTGGATAATGTTTTGTCGCTGGCTAGGGACGCCGAGACCGGGGAGCGGGGCTATATCATCACCGGAGACGAGCGTTATCTCGAGCCTTACAACGCCGCTGTTAAGAGGATCAACATTCAAGCCGATGAAATAGCGTTTCTGACGGCCGACAACCCCCGCCAACAGGTCCGCATTCCAGAACTCCGCTCCCGCATTGCGGCGAAACTCAGTCAGTTCAACCGAACCATCGACCTGCGACGGAGGAGTGGCCCTGATGCAGCCCGTGCGGTCGCTTTGACCGGACAGGGTAAAGTTGAGATGGATGAGCTGCTCTCGGTGGTAGGCGAAATGATCGCTTATGAACAAAAGCTGCGGAGCGAACAGTTGGAGCGACGCGATCAAACCTTTCGTATGACGATCGGCGAAGGGCTTCTCTCAGGAATCTTTACACTTGTAGCGATCATAGCCTTTTTGCTGCTGCGGCATCAACTTGCGGAGCGGTCAGGGACAGCACTCGTCATCGCCGAGCAGGCGGAGCGGTTACGCACGACGCTTGGGAGCATTGGCGACGGCGTGATCGCCATCGACTCCGATGGACGCGTCACGCTGATGAATGCGGTCGCCGAGTCCCTCACCGGGTGGACATTCGCCGGCGCGGCCGGTCTGCCGCTAACCACCGTATTTGATATCATCAATGAAAAAACGGGCGACATCGTCGAAAATCCCGGGATGCGGGCGTTGCAGGAAGGCGTAAGTGTCGGACTTGCCGATCACACCATCCTGTTAACTAAAGGCGGAGGGGAAGTCTCAATCGACGACAGCGCGTCACCTATCCGGAGCCGGAAAGGCGAGATGCTCGGTGCCGTTCTGGTTTTCAGAGATATCAGTGAACGGCGGCAAAGTGAGCAGACGCTCGTCGAATCCGAGGAGAAATATCGCAAGTTGTTCGATTCGATCGACGAAGGTTTTTGCATCGTCGATGTCATTTTTAACGAACGCAAGAAGGCAGTTGATTTTCGATTCGTGGAGACGAGTCAGTCGTTCGAAAAACAAACTGGTATCAGTAATGCTGTCGGCAAAACCATGAACGAAATTGTTCCCAATTTTGAAAAATATTGGTTTAAGACATTCGGAAATATTGCTTTGACCGGAATTCCGGCCCGTTTTGAAAATCGCGCCGAAGCAGTGAGCCGTTGGTTTGATGTTTATGCGTTTCGGTTTGGAAAACCGGAAAGCCGGCAGGTCGCCGTACTTTTCAAGGACATAACTTCCCGCAAACAAGATGAAAGCCGAATTGCGTTGCTTGCCCGGCTCGGCGAGATCACACGAACCATCGAGGAACCCGAAGAATTGCTCTTTGCGGTAGCAACCGCCGTCGGAACGAATTTTAATGCCCGCCGGTGTCTTTTTAACGAGATCGATCTCGACAATGATCTCGAAAGGGTCCATCGCGGCTATTTCCGCAACGTAAAATCCGTTACCGGTACGCATAAAATATCTGAGTACAGCAATCTTACCTTATCCGAAATGCAGGCTGGCCGAACCGTTGTCTACCGGGATTCTCAGATCGATCCGCGGACGGCTGAGTTTTATGAGAAAACCTATGCCGTCTCCGGCGAACGCTCGTATGTCGCTGTGCCGCTAATGCGCGGCGGGCAATGGGTCGCATCTTTGCGGATAAGCGACGATGAGCCTCGTAATTGGAGTGGCGAGGACGTTCGGATCGTGGAAAGCATAGGTGAGCGTTCGTGGCTGGCGGTCGAAAGACTGCGAAGCGAGACAGGCCTGCGCGAATCCGAGGTAAATTTCCGCACTCTGGCAAATTCAATGTCGCAGTTAGCGTGGATGACCGATGCCGACGGCTATGTTTTCTGGTATAACGAACGTTGGTTTGAATTTACGGGAACAACACTCGACGAGATGCAGGGCTGGGGCTGGCAGTCGGTTCTTCATCCGGCAGCAGTAAAGGGAGCTACCAAAAAATTTACGCAGCACATAGGCTCGGGCGAGGAATGGGAAGATACTTTTCTTTTAAAGTCAAAAACAGGTGAATATCGTTGGTTTTTGTCGCGGGCGGTGCCGATCCGCAACGCAGACGGCGAAATCGTGCGTTGGTTCGGTACAAACACCGATGTCAATGAGGTCCGAAAGGCCGAAGAAATTTTGCAGCGTTCGCGTCAAGAGCTGGAAACCCGCGTCGTTGAACGCACCCTCGAATTGGCCAAAGTTAACGAAGCGTTGATGGAAGAACAAGAACAGCGTCTGCTTATCGAACGCGACCGCATACGGCTGCTTAACCAGTTGGTTACAACGCAGGAAGACGAACGCAGCCGCATCGCCCGGGATCTGCATGATGAGCTGGGTCAGCAGGTCACCGCGCTTCGGCTCAAGCTGGAAAACGCGAAGGAGATCTGTAACGAAGAACCGGTTTGTGATGAGATCGACGCCACTCAGTCGCTCGCTGAGAGGCTTGACGCCGATATCGGATTTTTGGCTTGGGAACTTCGACCGGCTTCTCTTGCCGAATCGGGGTTAGCAGCGACTCTGACCGCTTACGTAAAGGAATGGTCGCGGTTTACGTCGATCGCGGCCGAGCTTCACACGAAGGATTTTGAAACAGTGAAGTTGTTGCCCACCGTGGATATCAATCTTTACCGCATCGTTCAGGAAGCTCTTAATAACGTATCTAAATATGCCGAGGCAAAAAATGTGAGCATTCTGCTCGAAAAACGTGGCACGGATATTTCCCTGATTATTGAAGATGACGGGAGAGGTTTTGATCTGGATCATGAACAAGCGGACAAATCGGGACTCGGACTTATCGGCATGAGCGAACGGGCCGCGCTCCTCGAAGGCACGCTCGAAATTGAGTCGTCGGGTACCGGCACAACAATTTTTATGCGCATCCCCTTCGAAATTAATTCTCGTCGAAAATCACGCGCCTAACCCAGGATCAAATACGAAATAGAAATATTAGTTCTTTCTGACCGTTTGGTGTATTGTAATAGCCCATCTTCTTTATTGGAGGCCCATGGAAAAATTACGCATACTGCTTGCAGAAGATCATGAGATCGTCCGCGCCGGTGTAAAAATGCTGGTGGACGCTCAGTCTGATATGACAGTTGTCGGTGAGGCGAATAATGGCGATATCGCCATTAAAAAGGCAGCCGAACTACTACCCGATATTATAGTGATGGACATCTCCATGCCCGGGCTTAATGGACTAAAAGCGGCAAAAAAGATCAAACAGATCGCTCCTAAAACTAAGATCCTGACGCTGACGCGCCACACCGATGACGGCTACCTGCAGCAGCTGCTGAAAGCAGGCGTCAACGGCTACGTACTTAAACAAAGCGCACCCACAGAACTGATCAGTGCGATCCGCGCCGTCGCTGCCGGTAAGAACTATCTCGACCCGACTTTGACTGAGAAAGTAATGGGCGGTTATATAAAACAATCGACTGCAATCTCGAGCGCCAGCAAAGTTGAGATCAGCGACCGCGAATGCGAAGTCCTGCGTCTGATCGCGTGGGGACATCCCAATAAAGAGATCGCGGGACGTCTCGACATCAGCGTCAAGACCGTCGAGGCACACAAAGCCAACTGCATGCGAAAACTCGGTTTAAACAGCCGCATCGACATCGTCCGCTACGCCATTCTGCAAGGCTGGCTCGAAGACAATTAATTACTAATCTTTTGATTGTAATCTCGCAATTCGTAATTTGAAATCAGTGCTCGGCCATTAGGGATTTTCCCTATTCACTTAGTCCATTTTCCCTATTTTCACTTCCAACTTTTTGAATCATTATACCTACATGAAGGATTAGGAAGGTTGCTACCGGCCGGGTTCCACGCAGATTCACGAATGGGAAAACAAGGGGGATGCGTGGAACCCATATGGCGGACAGGCTCGGCCTCGAGCGTAACGGCGACAATACGCAACGCCGATTCGGGGATTCAAAAGGGTGGCCTAACAAACTGCACGGCCACCCTCCTTATCTTTCAAAAACAGGTTCATTATCGGTTTACAAGTAACTTCAATAGCGATTGCTGTAAAAAAAGATCGGGCACGTCTTTGACCTGCCGTAATAATTCACATTTATAAGGAGTTTATGCAATGGAACAGGTTTCAAATTTTGCAACAAAAAATCAGTTATTGAACTCGATCCCGCCAGCGGCATTTGAAAGGCTGCGCGGCGATTTGGAACGGGTCGATCTTCCTCACGCATCATCCGTTTTCCGCTCTTATGAGCCGATCACCCATGTCTATTTTCCGGAGGGTGCGATCGCGTCGTTCGTTGCCGCATCTGCCAATGGCGGCAGCTCCGAGATAGGTGTTGTCGGGCGTGAGGGTGCGGCCGGACTCGATGTCCTGATGGGCGTGGACGATTCCCCGCATGACTGCGTCATCCAGATACCGCACGGCGGCTTTCGAATTAAGAAAGAGGCCTTGCGGAAAGAGTTTGAGCGGGGCGAGGAGATGCATGATATGATCCTGCTCTTCACGCACAAATTGATGACGCAGGTCAGCCAGATAAGCCTGTGCAACCGGCTGCATTCTGTTACGGAGCGATTGTCACGCTCACTGCTCATGTGTCATGACCGCATCGACGGGGATAAAATACAGCTCACCCAGGGATTTCTCGGCTTGATGCTCGGCGTCCGGCGTGAGAGCGTTACTTTGGCCGCAGGCGAACTGAACGAGCGGGGAGCGATAAGCTGTTCCCGCGGAAACATCCTGGTGGTTGACCGTATAGAACTCGAATCAGCGTCTTGTGAATGTTACGACATCGTAAAGAGCGAATACGAACGACTTTAAGAAAAGACGTTGTCTGAAAAGTCTATGGAGTGACGATCTACATGTATTTCGTAAAAACGGGAATTGGCAAACCCAGCGAACTCTGCGTAAACCTCTGCGTTCTCAGCGTTTAACAGAATTTTAACGCAGAGGCCGCAGAGTCGGATGCGGACTTTTTAAAGACTTTTCAGACAACTTCGTCTTAATGCACCGAAATAGGTTGATAGCAGCTGCAAACAATTTTTTCCAAACCATTCCGATCGAGAATAGTAAAATCACCTCGGCTGTAACTAATTAGCTGCCGCTGCTGAAAACTCGCTGCGGTTTTACTGATCGCCTCGCGCCTGACCCCGAGCATATACGACATAAATTCCTGAGTGATTATGAATTCTCCTGATCTCAGCCGGTCATGTGTCATTAACAGCCAGAGTGCTAGACGCGCTTCCAGATTGTGAAACCGGTTGCAGGCAGCCGAGAGCCCGATATGCATTATCGTAGAATAAGTGAACTCACGCATGATCGCCGACCAGTCGCTGTTAGTGGAGCATTCCTCAAAGAAATCCGTATTTTTCATTCTGGTCGCGGTGCCGGGACATTGAACGACAGCCCGGTTTCCTGAGGTCTTGATCCCTAAAAAAACGGGTACGCCGATCATCCCCTCGTCGCCAACCATGCAGCACTGAAAGGTCAGATCGTTGTCAATTACCACGAGCATCGCGACAATCCCGCTTTCGACGAAATAAACGTGCGTAAAATCATCGCCAGGACCGTAGAGCCGGTCACCGGCATTCAATTTGACACTTTCCAGTTTTGGAAGCACAGCCTGATAGGTTTGTGGTGGTAGAGCAGCCAGCAGACTGTTATTAGGCTTGGTGATCTCAAACATCGTATCCCCTTGTATTTCGACCCTTGTTGTAAACAACAGACGGCACAAGAAAGGGCGAACAATTCCGATGTCGAATATGTCAGAACCGCCTACGTGAGCGGGCGGCATAATTTCAAATTACGAATTACGAATTCCTCTTAGGTCGATGAATTCTTAAGCACGGAACCCGTTACGCAAAGGTTCTCGAAATGCCGCGTCCGAGCAAACGGTTGTATTCCGCGTTGACGACGCTGTAGCATTCGCAGACGGCATTTTCCAGGCCCTGCCGGTCTAATACCGTGATGGTACCGCGAACATTTTTTATCAGTCCGCGAGTGCCTAGCTTTTGTGCAGCGAGCGTGACGCCTTCGCGGCGCACTCCGAGCATATTTGAGATCAGGTCGTGGGTCATCACCAGCTTGTCAGAGTCCAGACGGTCATGGCTGAGAAGCAGCCAACGGCATAGTTGCTGCTCGAGCGAATGAAGCCGGTTGCAGACAGCGGTCTGCGAGATCTGCGTGATCAGCGCCTGAGTGTAGCGGAGCAGCAGATTATGAAACACGCCGCCCAGAGTAAATTCAGCCTTAAGGTCAGCAGCCTTCATTTTCATGGCGCTGCCGGCGCTCTGAATAACCGCCCGGTTTGGCGTCGTATCGCCGCCCATAAAGAGAGCGATGCCGAGTATTCCGTCGTTCCCGACGACGCCGATCTCGGCGGTCGCCCCGTTTTCCATAATATAGAGTAGAGATATGATCGTCGTTGTCGGAAAATAGACATAGTCTAATCGGTCGCCCGATTCGTACAGCACCTTGCCCAGATCAAACGACACTGGTGACAAATGAGTCAGGATGCGCTCAAACTCCTTGTCCGGCAAAGACGCAAGTAAATAATTTTTCTTCGCAACCTGCGAGTGGTCGGCTGGCACCATCTCTATTTCTCCCCTTTTTGATTGAAAAACTTAAGTAACAGTCAAACCTGTCAGGAAAATGAGCATATCACAATTTATTAGTTTGTGTGTGCGAAAACGCACACAGGGGGAAACATAGGTTTAGGTGTCAATGCGAGCGAATTCAGCCCGCGTTCGGTTGCAGATAACTGGATTAAACCCGGATTAATTCGTGGCTAATATCATTTTTGCGTATAGTCGGGGTCGGACTTCGAAATTATCTTGTAGCATTCGCAGACGATCGCTTTCAAGCCTTTCAGATCCAAAATCACCAAGTTTCCCCGGTGGTATTCGATCAACCCCTGTTTCTGGAGACTCTTGGCAGCTTTATTGACCGCTTCGCGTCTTACTCCGACCATATTGGATAAAAATCCTTGAGTGATCTGGAATTTACCCGATCTCATCCGGTCGTTTGTCATCAACAGCCAACGCGCCATTCGCGATTCGACCGGGTGATAACGGTTGCATGCGGCCGACTGCGCCGTTTGGGTCATTAACGAATGCGTAAATCGTTTTAGAATTCGTGACATTTCGACGCCCGATGCGCACTCCGCCAAAAAATCCTCACTAGTCAACCGCATAGCAAAACCCGCCCCTTGAACAAGAACGAGGTTGGCCGATTTTTTAACCCCCAAAAAAACAGGCAGCCCAATCATGCCTTCGCTGCCCACGATGCCGACCTCGAGCGTCGATGTTCCGTTGACGGCATTGAGCAGCGAAACGATCCCGCTTTCGGGAAAATAGACGTGTTTGATCGTGGCTCCCGTTTTATAGATTGTTTTGCCGTAGACCAGTTCGACTCGATCCGCCTTTGCAAAGCAACCTTGATAGTCTCTGTCGGGCAGTGCCGCGAACAGCAGGTTGACAGGTTTTACGCCATTATTCATTTAAATCTCCCTAAATATCTCCTTT
>JBDSCV010000051.1:0-14594 GCA_039920905.1 Pyrinomonadaceae bacterium | reverse complement strand
TGCGAGGAGATAGAGGCCTATTCGCCCCGTGAACTGTTGTATCCACAATCGTTGGAAAAATTGATCGGGCAGACATTCGGCTCGCATTTGACCGATGGTTCATCGTCGCTTTTTGGTGAGAGTATTTTGCCAAAATCGTCTATTTTCCCCGGGATCACACTAACGCTGGTTGATGATGCAAATTTTGATGAAAAAGATTCCGTGAGGCTTCTAGAGCGTCAGATGCAGGTCACCGAACTTTCTGGTTTTGGTCTTAGTGGTAAGAATACGGCGATTAGAGCAGCGGGATGTTGCCTGCGATACGCCCTGGTCACTCAGCGAGCGACAGCGGGACATATTTCCGAGATCAATTATTTCGAATCTTCGGACTATATGATCCTCGACTCGGTGACGCTGAAGAATCTTGAAATATTCGAATCTCGCGGCGAAAAGAGCAAAAATACGCTTTTCGGCATTCTCGATGAATGTGTAACTGGCATGGGATCGCGGTTATTAAGGCAGTGGATATCGAGGCCCTCTTTAAAGCGAAGTGAGATCCAGACACGCTTGTCGGCGGTAACCGAGCTTTTGGACACCATTCTACGCGATAGACTACGTTTTGTGATGAAAGACGTTAGCGATCTAGAACGCCTCATAGGCCGGCTAAATCTCGGAACGGCTACTCCTCGTGATCTCGTTGCATTGCGACGTTCGATCGGGCAGGCCCCGCTCATAAACGAAACCTTGTCGGATGCGAAATCGCTGTTATTACAGGTTTTAGCGGAGAATATTTTTGAATTGCCTGAGATTCGGGACCTGATCGACCGGTCGATCAGCGATGAACCGCCTGTAAACGCAAGCGACGGTGGTGTCATCCGAGCGGGATTTGATAACGAGCTTGACGAGTTACGAGGAATTTCAACCTCCGCGAAACAGATAATCGCCGCATTCGAGGAAAAGGAGCGCGACCGAACTGGCATCTCGAATCTTAAGATCCGATTTAATAATGTTTTTGGCTATTACATCGAGATCTCGAAGGGCAATATTTCAAAGGTTCCCGACGACTACGAACGCCGCCAAACGCTTGCAAATGCCGAGCGTTATGCAACACCACAGCTTAAGGAATGGGAGGAAAAGGTTCTAGGTGCCGAGGAGAGAATTCTTCAGATAGAGACCGATCTGTTTCAACAAGTTCGAGCTACGGTTTGTGCCGAAACACGGAAATTGCAATCCACGGCGAGGGCTTTTTCAACGCTCGACGCTCTATGTGCGTTGGCGGAAACCGCTGCTCGAAGAAACTTCGTCTGTCCGGTTTTGCACGATGGCGACGAGATCGAGATAAAAAGCGGCCGCCATCCGGTTGTCGAAGCGTCGCTCGGTTCGTCCTTCATACCGAATGATATACGGATGAACAATTCGACTGACCGCCTGTTAGTAATAACGGGAGCGAACATGGGTGGAAAATCGACCGTTTTACGGCAAATAGCTATCATCCAGGTCCTTGCGCAGATCGGATCGTTCGTACCCGCAACATCCGCCAGACTACCGATTCTTGACCGCATCTGGACTCGAGTCGGTGCGTCGGATGATCTGGCGTCGGGAAGATCGACATTTATGGTCGAGATGACGGAAACGGCGGCGATCCTGCATAATTCGACCCCTAAAAGTCTCATTCTGCTCGACGAGATCGGTCGCGGGACGTCAACCTTTGACGGACTTTCAATAGCCTGGGCGGTGGCCGAGTATCTGCATAATTCACCCGAGCATTCTGCGAAAACCTTGTTTGCAACTCACTATCACGAATTGACAGAGCTTGCCGAAAATCTGCCCGGTGCGAGAAATTACCAGATAACGGCGACTGAAAAAGACGGCGATGTCGTTTTCCTTCACAAACTCCAGGCTGGCAAAGCGTCAAAATCGTACGGGATCGCCGTTGCTAAGCTAGCAGGTCTTCCCGGAACAGTTATCGAACGGGCGAAAGGTGTGCTTGAGAAGCTTGAGAAGTACGAACTTGCTGTGTTTGCGGATGAGAAAAAGGAAGGCCTTGCCAAGGCTGCCGGAGGGCGTCTCGCGGCGCAGTATTCGCTGTTTGCGGTGACGAACGAGAGTGCAATTGACGAACTTCGCGATGTCGAGATCGACGATCTCTCCGCGGAGGAGTCAAAACAACTTCTTGCAAAGATTAAGGGTAAGATAGTCTAAACATCATTGAGGTTCCAAGTCTATAAACCTAGCCCTGTGCAAAACAGTCTTTAATTCGACTGCGAACATTCGGTTAGGAGAATTTTTATAACAGTTGGTAATATCAGGTTTTAGTTTTCGCGAGTTTTACGATGATCGAACACCTCAGTTCCCTTTCGCTCAGACAAAAGATCGGTCAACTTTTATTTATCGGAATTGCCGGGCCGGAGCTTGATGTTGTTACACACAAACTTCTTGATGAGGTTTCGCCCGGGGGTGTCTGTTTGTTTGCGAGAAATATTAAGGAAGCGGGGCAGACAAGAAGATTGCTTGATGAGATTCGGAGCATTATTCCGGTCGTGCCGTTTTTGAGCTTGGATCAGGAAGGTGGCCTTGTTGACAGGCTGCGACGGATAATGACGCCGATGCCCGCGGCGAGCAAGCTCCAAAGTGCGGACGATGCGACCGAACTTGCCGGAATCATAGGCGAGACGTTGCGGATACTCAGTTTTAATATGAATTTCGCGCCCGTTGTTGATGTGACCGATGAAGATAGAGCCAAATATTCAAACGGATTGTTTTCACGAACATATGGCAGGTCACGAAAAGATGTCACCGAATTTGCCGGCGAATTCCTGCGGGCTTTGCAGGAAAACGGCATAGTCGGATGCCTGAAACATTTCCCCGGCCTTGCTGCCGCTCGTGTAGATTCGCATGAAGACCTTCCGGTTGTTGCGATCAGCGAAGACGAGTTAAACAAGATAGATCTATTCCCGTATCACCATTTACTTACCTCAGCGGAAGTCGAGGCGATAATGGTCGCTCACGCGACGTTTCAAATGCATCGCTTGCAGGAAACGGATCAAAGTGGGAAACTTTTACCATCTTCTTTGAGTTACGGTTTTGTGACTACTTTGCTTCGCGGCGAACTTCAGTTTGACGGCCTCGTGATAACCGACGACCTTGAAATGGGAGCAATTGTAAAAAATTACGGCATCGGCGACGCGTGTAAAATGGCGATTCTTGCTGGTGTTGACATGCTCGCCATCTGTGCAGATCCGAATGCGGTCAGAGAAGGTTTTAATGCCGTTTTAAAGGCGGTCGAGCACGGTGAGATCAGCCATGAACGACTGGAAATCTCGCTCGAACGTATTGCAGCGGTGAAGAAAGAGCTTTCGGAACCATTACCTTTTGAAACCGGCCGTCTCGCACAATTATCCGACAAGGTCGCCGAATTGAACGCACGGCTCGATTAGCTAGTTTTGGAGGAACCATCATATTGCGTAAATTAACACTGTTTTTAGTGATCCTTTCGTTTTTCGCCACTGCTTCGACCTGCAGGAAGCGAAATAGTGACGCTGTGACAGTCGCATTGCCTGAGAAATTTTCGACGCTCGATACGTTGACGACAACGGCATCGGATTCCTCAGCCGAACGAGTCAAGAATCTGATCTTCAACACGCTCGTCCGAAAGGAGGAGAATTTCGATTATGTAGGCGAACTTGCGAAAGACATCTCTACCTCGGCAGACGGGATTACGATCACATTTACGCTTAGAGATGGCGTTAAATTTCACGATGGGAAAGATATGACCTCGGCCGACATCAAATACACTTTTGATGAGCTTTTTAAGAGCAACGGATATAAATCAGGTGCTTTCTTTGACACGGTTCCGGTGGTTAAGACAGATAAAACAGAAGTTCCAAAATCTCCGACCCCTGCTCCAACTACCTCGTCTGCGAACGCCAATGCAAATGCTGCAGCAAAACCTGTTGACGAGCCCAAAACGAAACGAGTTGCTCACATTACTTCAATAACAACTCCAGACCCCAAAACCGTAATTTTTACGGTGACACGGCCGCCTTTGAGAAATCAGCTACTCTCAAATCTTGTCGCGGTTCCGATCATTCCTGAGGGGACGGTCGCCCAACAAAAGGACAATCCCGTCGGATCGGGCCCGTTCAAATTTGTCAGTTACGATGCGTCCCAAAACACGGTTGAATTGGCGGCAAATGCGGAATATTGGGAGGGTGCTCCAAAGGTCGCAAAACTTCGGCTAAAGACCGTAACGGACGCAACATCGCTGCAAGCCGAACTGCAGTCTGGCGGAGTCGATATTGCACCAAATCCGTCAAATCTCCCCCCCGATATGCTCAAGGCAATAGGCGCCGGCGGCAATCTAAAGGTTGAACAGTTTGACGGCTCTAATATTCAATATCTGGTTTTTAACACTCAGTCGCCTCCGCTGAACAATGTGAAGATTAGACAAGCTATCGGCTATGCGGTCGATCGCCAAAAGGTCGTAAGCGAGTTGCTTTCTGACCAGGCAAAGATCGCCGGTTCGATACTTCCAATTCAGTCGTGGGCTTACTCACCAGGGCGGCAATACAGCTTTGATCCAGCAAGGGCAAAACAGCTTCTTCAGGAAGCCGGCTACAGGAATGAGCCGATTGTTTTTAAATACGGTGCGGGCAACGCAATGGTCAATCAATACGCGCAGGTAATCCAAAGCTCGCTGAATGACATCGGGCTTAATGTCAGGATTGAGACCCTTGAGGTGAATGTCATTCGCCAGCAGCTTGCCCAAGGCCAATACCAGATGTACACGGGCGTCTGGATAGGCGGCAATCAGGACCCGATCTTTTTACGTGACCTGTTTAGCTCGACGAAAATTCCCGGCGGCAGCGTCTCGTGCTGTAACCGCAGCCGTTATCAAAACGTCGAGGTCGATAAGACTGTTGCCGACGCAGTGGATGCGACCGACATGGCCGCCGCAAAGCAGCTTTACAGCAAAACATGGGAAATGGTCAGCGAAGACCTGCCGCTATTCCCGCTCTGGTATCCGGCAAATATCGTTGTATCGAACAAACGTATCGGCAATGTAAAAATGAGCGGAAGCGGTGACTGGAGCTTTTTGAAGGATATAACCGCTCAATAATGCAGAAGCCCGCGCGTAAGCAAGGGTTGACTGTTAGGCCCTTGTTTACGCACAGCGTTCTGCAAGGAACGGCTTGACAATTATTGAGTAAACGGTAGAATCATTCTTTGCCACGCGGGAGTAGCTCAGTGGTAGAGCGCGACCTTGCCAAGGTCGAAGTCGCGAGTTCAAATCTCGTCTCCCGCTCCAATTTTGTGGGGTAGGCAGTTTGCAGTCGGCAGGGGGCGGTAGAGTTAATTAGCTGCCAACCCCAACGTGCAAACTGCCTACATCCCTTTCCGGGCGGTGTAGCCAAGTGGTAAGGCAGAGGTCTGCAAAACCTTTATTCATCGGTTCAATTCCGATCACCGCCTCCAATCTAACTCTAATAAAGAGAATGGTTTACAAATGGACAAGAGTGGCTAAACTGACCGCTCCTTTTGCTTTGGTGTGCCTGCAGTGTGCCGACTAGGAATTCTTCCGGTTTTTCCTTACGAATATAGCATCTCGGTTAGTTTCTCTGTCGATTGTTTTTGCATCGAAGGTATGACGTGAGAGTAGGTGTTGAGTGTTTGAACAATTGTCGAGTGTCCTAACCGCTCAGCCACAACTTTGGGATTGACTTCAGCGATTAGAAGAAGCGTCGCGTTTGAATGTCTCAAATCGTAGAGCCTGATTTGAGGAAGCCCGGCTTTAACGAGAATCGGCCGAAAGTACCGATACGTTAGATTTGGTATTGAATGCGGTGTGCCGATCTCTGAACAAAAGATAAGATCGAACGCGTGCCAAGTCGGGCCGATCGCTAAACGTGCCTCGTTCTGTGTTTTCCTGTGATTGTAAAACTTCCGCATTAGCGGTTCCGGTAATGAGACGATTCGGCTGCTTTTGGCCGTCTTTGGCTTCTCGAAGCTCCAGTTCCCTTTATGGCGAACCAATGCTCGTTTAACTTGGGCCGTGCATCGCTCGAAGTCGAGATCGTTCCATTGTAGCGCAAGAAATTCTTCGGGTCGCATTCCGCTCAATAGAGCAACCTCGAAGATCAAACCGTTTGGCATCTCGTTCGCGACTTCTAGAAGGATCATAGACTCTGCAACCGATAAGACGCGTCGTTCTGTGTACGGAACTTTCGGAAGTTCAACATATTCTGCGATGTTTTTTTGCAGTATATTCCAACGAACTGCTTGCTTCAGGGCGTTATGCAAGGCCGAATGAGTATGACAAGTTAGCTGACGCGTCATCCGCACAGGCTTATTTACAGGGAATCTAATAAGATAGGAACATAACAGGAGTCGACAAGGGGACATTACGAGTTTTGCGCAGAAAATATTAGGGAAATCAGGGGCCGACCCCTTTCAACCTCAAGAAGCGATTCGAGCGGATCTCTATAGCGTTGAACGTCTCGAACAGTTTGCTGAAGAGCTCGCCCTCGAACAAAAAGAAACTTCACAACCGAGAAAATTTCGCAGACTGCTTCCGCGGCTCGAAGAAAACGGTAGATTTTTACTTAGCGCCTATCGTATCCTATCCGACGCGGTTCGGAATGAACGCGTAATTTCACCCGCGGCCGAATGGCTGGTCGATAATTTTCATATTGTCGAGGAACAGGTGCGCGAGATTCGCGAGGATCTGCCGTTCGGATTTTACGCTGAACTTCCAAAACTTCCTCACGGCGATCTGGCGGGTTACCCGCGAATTTACTCGATCGCACATGAGCTTGTTGCTCATACTGACAGCCGGCTCGACGCCGACACTCTGCGGCGGTTCCTGATCGCTTATCAGCAAACGACTCCGCTCAGCATCGGTGAGCTATGGGCGGTTGCGATCACGTTGCGGATCGTTTTAGTCGAGAATTTGCGTCGGCTCGCCTCGCTCATTATCAATTCACGCCGCGAGCGAGACGGAGCTGATGCCCTTGCCGAAGAACTTATCGCTCTCGCCGTCAGGAATCCCGGCGAGTTGCCGCAGTTTTTCAAGAAGCACCTCGAGGAACGAACAGAACTAACCGACGCATTCATCGTCCAATTGACGCGACAGCTTCGCGAACAGGACCCGGTCATTGCTCAAGCATGCGAATTGATCGAGAAGACTCTCTTAGAAAACGGTACCAGTACAGCTCAAGTCGTCCAGTTTGAGCACCAGCGGCTGGCGGCGACACAGGTTACTGTTGGCAACATCATTACGAGCATGCGGCTCTTGTCGACGCTCGATTGGGAAGAGTTTTTTGAAAGCGTCACGCTTATTGACCCGATCCTGGAGCAGGATCCGGCCGGAGCCTATTCGAAAATGACGTTTGCGACGCGCAACAGGTATCGCGGCATCATTGAACGTACTAGTAAGCGATCAAGCGCAAGCGAACTGGAGGTTGGCCGGCGGGCTGTCGAGCTGGCCGAAATTGCGAGTGTGTCGGATCCGAACGATTTGAGAAAGGCCCACGTGGGGTTTTATTTGATAGGCGAAGGTCGCGAAACGCTCGAACGTGAATTTGATTACCGTCCGAAATTCTGGCAGACGATCGTGTGTTTTGTCCTTCGTCATCCGGCAAAAATTTATCTCGGCTTGTTTTTCCTCTTGACGGCTTTGTCAACTATTGTTTTGAGCGCCATCGCCGCTCGTCTTGGAGCGAATTTGCTCATCGTAATTGGATTTGCCTTTCTGTCGCTTGTTCCCGCTGCCGATGTAGTTTTGAGTTTGTTGAATTGGATGTTTTCCGTAGAGCTGATGCCTGCCATCCTGCCGCGAATGCGCACCGATGACGGTATCGCCGATGAAGCTCGAACAATGGTTGTGATCCCAACGCTTTTTACAGGCGAAACGGCCGTCGAGGAACTGCTGGAAAAGCTCGAAGTTGATTATCTTGCCAATCAGGACGCCAATATTTACTTTGCTTTGATCGGTGATTTTGCAGATGCGGGAACCGAGGAAACCGCGATGGATTTTAGCATTCTCGAATCAGCTATCGGTGGCGTCGAAGAACTAAATAATCGTTACTCAACCGCTGCCGACTCGCCTCGATTTCATCTTTTTCATCGCCGAAGGCTGTGGAACGCAAGCGAAACTATGTGGATGGGTTGGGAGCGAAAGCGCGGAAAGTTGCAGGAGTTTAACCGCCTTCTACGCGGCGCGTCGAATACAAGCTTTGTCATCGCAACGGCCGATAAAAGTTTTCTTGCCGGTATCAAGTACGTCATAACGCTCGACGCCGACACACAGCTACCGCGCGACGTGGCGCGAAAACTAGTCGGGGCGGCGACTCATCCACTTAATCGCCCGCATTTCGATAAGGCCACGCGACGGGTCACAAAAGGATACGGGATCCTTCAGCCGCACGTAGGTATTTCTCTCACCAGCGCCAATCGCTCGCCATTTTCACGTATGTTCTCGGGAGGTTCGGGCATTGACCCCTATACGACAGCCTCGTCCGATCTTTATCAGGACTTGTTCGGCGAAGGAATTTTCACGGGCAAGGGCCTGTACGACGTTGACGCTTTTGAGTTGGCGATGGCGGGTCGCGCTCCAGAAAACTCCATTCTCAGTCACGACCTTTTCGAAGGCTTGTATGCTCGCTGCGCGCTTGTCACAAACCTTGAACTGATCGACGATTTCCCAACGTTTTTTGATAGCTTCGCGAAGCGAGGTCATCGCTGGGTCCGTGGCGATTGGCAGATCGCACCGTGGATGTTTCCCTTTGTGCCTAATGAAAACGGCCGCAGTGTGCGAAATCATCTTCCGCTTATCGCGCGTTGGAAGATCCTGGACAATTTACGCCGCAGCCTGGTTGCACCGACTGTGTTACTGTGGTTCGTAGCCGTTTGGACGATCGTTCCCGGATCACCATTTTGGTGGTCGATCCTGGCATTGATGGCGCTAGCGTTCCCTGTATTTTCGGGTCTTCATACAAGTTTGATAGTTGGGCGGCCTCAGCGCAACACCACGTGGAAAAGTCATTTACTTGGAATCTGGAGGGATGTTCGGATGAACGCCGTTCAGATCGGTTTCTCACTGGTCTCCCTCGCCCATCAGGCATATCTGCAAACCGACGCGGTAGTGCGAACTTTGTACCGGAAAATAGTCTCCGGCCGCAATTTGCTCGAGTGGACCACTGCGGCTCAATCGGAGACGGCAGACAAACACGATCTGGCGGCCTTCCTTCGGTTTATGTGGGTCGCTCCCGTAATTTCGCTTGTTTGCCTCGCATTGGTCATGAACGAACGCCCGGCCGCCTTACCGGTTGCCGTACCGTTCCTGGTCTTGTGGTTGTTATCACCCGCGATTGTTTTTTTGATCAGCCGGCCTTCGGCACCGAACCATATTGTTATTGACAGCGTTGAAGAGGAGGAAGCACGGCAGATAGCTCGGCGGACATGGCGATTTTTCGAAACCTTCCTTGGCGAGGAGGATAATTGGCTGCCGCCCGATAATTTTCAGGAGGATCCTACGCCGATCATTGCGCATCGAACATCGCCCACCAACATCGGATTGCTTTTGCTTTCAACGGTGGCGGCACGCGACCTCGGATATCTCGGTGTCACCGAGATGACCGAAAGGCTCGAACTCACGCTTTCCACCCTTGAAAAGCTTACCCGCTTTCGCGGACAGTTCATGAACTGGTATGACACGAAAACGCTCGAACCGCTTCTCCCTCAATACATTTCAACGGTCGACAGCGGAAATCTCGCCGGGCATCTATTGACGCTTAAACAATCTGTTCACGATATTTCAAATCGCCCTCTTCTCGATAAAAATTTGATATCCGGCTTGGCCGACACAATCAAGCTGATGAGCGAAGAAGCAAAACGCCTGAGCGTGGTACGGCAACGAACCGACGCCGTGACAGTCAAACAGCTGTGGACAGAGGTCGACGCCTGTATGAAAATTATCGAGAGTCAAGACCCGCAGTCACTCGCGGACTGGAAAGCTCTTATCAAATCACTCGCCCGGCATTCCACCGTTATCAATGATATTACCGGGGCGCTCCTGCAGGAGTACGGTATCGAGCATTTCGCCGAGGTCCGGTATTGGTCTCACGCATTGCATCATCAAACACATGAGATCGGACGCGATCTAGACCTCCTGACGCCGTCTGCTAATTCGTTTTCGGCATTTCCTTCCATCTTGGAGTTGAGTCACCCCAGTGACCAGTCAGACGGCCAGACGGAAAATGGTGATGCAAATGGGACGAAAACTAACGACGACGCCAAAAAGTTAGTAGGGCGTCTCAATACCATCGCTGCCGTAAGCGAACGACTCGCAGACGAAATGGACTTTCGCTTTCTGCTGGATAAGGAGCGCAAGATCTTTTCGATCGGATACCGACTCGAAGACGAAAAACTCGATAATTCATTTTATGATCTCCTCGCCTCCGAATCGCGGTTGGCGAGCTTTGTTGCCATCGCCAAGGGCGACGTTCCGCAGCAACATTGGTTTCGTCTCGGCCGTCCGCAGACATCCATAAACTCGAGCCGCGCACTTGTTTCGTGGACGGCGACGATGTTTGAATACTTGATGCCGATTCTGGTAATGCGCGATTTCGACGAGACGCTATTGCACGAAACGTACAGGTCGGTTGTCGAACGCCAGATACAATACGGAAATAGGAACAATGTACCGTGGGGAATTTCCGAAGCCGCCTATAACGGCCGCGATCTGCACCTGAACTATCAATATGCGGCCTTTGGCATTCCTGGTCTTGGGCTAAAACGGGGTTTGAGTGAAGATCTAGTCGTAGCCCCGTATGCGACGGCTCTTGCCGCGACTATTGATCCGCATGCCGCGTTGGAAAATTTTCGCCACTTGGTCCGTGAAAATGCAATGGCCCGCTACGGTTTCTACGAGTCCATCGATTTTACGCCTGAACGCCTACCTCCCGCCGAAAAAAGCGTCATCATCCGTGCTTTCATGGCTCATCATCAGGGTATGATCCTAGTCGCTCTCGATAATTTATTAAATGAAAACGTAATGCAGGAGCGATTTCACCGCGAGCCGCAGGTGCAGGCAACCGAGTTGCTGCTGCAGGAACGCATTCCGCGCGGCGTTGCGGTGACACGCCCTCGAGCTGAGGAAGTTCTATCTGGCCGCATCGTTCGTTCGCTGACGGGCCGTTTTATACGCGTTTTTGACACTCCACATTTGCCGACGCCGCGGACGCAGATCTTGTCGAACGGCACCTATTCGGTAATGGTGACCACTGCCGGTGGAGGTTATTCACTATGCGGCGATCTGGCAGTGACCCGCTGGCGCGAGGACCCGACCCGTGACAATTGGGGCAGCTTTTGCTATCTGCGTGATGTTTTAAGCGGTGCGGTCTGGTCTACGAGCTTCCAGCCCACCGGAATACCAACGGGTCATTACGAGGTCGCATTTTCTGAAGACAAAGTTGTTATTACGCGCACAAATAATGAAATAACAACGCGAATGGAAATTATCGTATCGCCCGAGGACAATGCGGAGATCCGGCGCGTATCCGTAACCAACCATTCTTCGGTAATGCGCGAGATCGAGGTCACTAGCTACGCCGAGATCGTTCTGGCGACACAGGCAACCGACGTTGCGCACCCGGCATTTAGCAATCTCTCGATCGAAACCGAGTTCGTGCCGGAGCACCATTCGCTACTGGCCAAACGCCGCCCGCGAGGCGCTGGTGACGAGCCCTTATGGGCCGTGCACACAGTCGCAACCGGTGCTGACAACGATGGGGCCATCCAATATGAATCCGACCGTTCAAGATTTTTGGGACGCGGACACAATACTTCCGATCCGCAGGCGGTCACCGAAGACAGGCCGCTTTCGAACACCGCCGGTGCCGTGCTTGACCCGATCTTTTCGCTGCGGCGACACGTTCAAGTTAAGCCGCATCGGACAGCGCGTGTTTCATTTTCAACCGCAGTCGCTCATTCACGGAACGAGGCTCTGGCGCTTGCCGACAAATATCATGACCCGCACACATTCGCACGCGAATCTGCGCTGGCCTGGACCCACTCGCAGGTTGAGCTGCGTCACCTCAACGTCGAATCGGAAGACGCTCATCTGTATCAACGCCTGGCGTCGCGGATCATCTATTCGGATTCATCACTTCGACCCCGCCCCCATGTTCTAGCGATGAATACCGGGACGCAGTCGAATCTTTGGGCCCACGGCATCAGCGGCGATATGCCGATCGTGGTGGCCCGTATCGGACAATCCCAGGATTTGCCGATTGTTCGGCAATTGCTGTACGCCCACGAATATTTGCGTCTTAAAGGTCTCAAATTCGATCTCGTGATCCTGAATGATCATCCGGCGAGTTATCTTCAATCTCTGCATGATGAATTGCTGCTGCTGGTGCGTACCAGCAGCGAAGCGGGCCTCGTCGACCAGCCGGGCGGCGTCTTCCTTCGTCGTGCCGACCAGATGAACGAGGTCGACCGGCTGCTGCTGCACTCAGTCGCCCGCGTGGTGATCGTGGCCGATCGCGGCACATTTGAAAATCAGATGGCGGAGCGGCCGGTCGAAGAAAGGCTTCCCGCTCGCTTCACGCCTCGCGATACTGCTCAGTCCTATCCCGAACCGACTACGCCGATTCCGCCTTTAAACTTTTTCAACGGCATCGGCGGCTTCACGGAAAACGGCAAGGAATACATAACGATCCTTGGCGAAAAGCAATGGACTCCGGCGCCTTGGCTGAACGTCATCGCCAATGAAAAGGAGTTTGGTTTTCAGGTATCTGAAACCGGCTCCGGTTTTACGTGGTCGGTCAACAGCCGCGAAAACCGTCTCACGCCTTGGTCCAATGACGCGGTAAGCGATCCGCCGGGCGAAATAATATACTTGCGTGACGAAGATTCAGGAACCGTATGGTCTCCGACGCCTCTGCCGATCCGCGAAACTGAACCATACAGCATCAGGCACGGACAAGGCTACACCATTTTTGGCCATACCAGCCACGGGATCGAGCAGGAATTGCTAATGTTTGTGCCGCTCGATGCGCGGGTCAAGATTTCGCTTCTGCGTCTGCGTAATAACACTAACCGCGTCAGGAAGATCTCGATCACAAGTTATACGGAACTAGTGCTGGGGATGACCCGTGAAAAAACAGCCCCGCAGATCATCCTTGAGTCCGATCCAACTACCGGAATCACCCTCGCCAAAAATCCCTACAACAATGAATTCGCGGGACGAGTGGCGTTCTTTTCCGTGAATGGCCACCTCAATTCCTTTACCTGCGACCGACGTGAATTTATCGGGCGCAACGGAAGTCTCGCGCGGCCCGCCGCGTTGACGCGGGAAAAGCTGGCTGGACTTGATGGCCCGGGACTCGACCCGTGCGCGGCGCTTCAGACCGTCGTAGTACTCGGACCAGGAGAGGAGCGAGAGATCGTCATTTTGCTAGGCGATGACTCGTCGGCCGAAGGTGCGAAGGAAACGGTCAAAACGTTTAGGCATCTTGCTAAAGTTAAAAACGCCTTTCACGATGTCAAGGCCTATTGGGACGACGCTCTAACGGCCATTCAGGTCAAAACTCCGGACGCCGCACTCGATACGATAGTTAACCGTTGGCTGCTCTACCAAACGCTCGTTTGCCGCATCTGGGCACGATCGGCGTTTTACCAATCGGGCGGAGCATTTGGTTTTCGCGACCAGTTGCAGGATGTAATGTCGCTAGTTTATACACGCCCAGAGATCGCACGCGAACAGATCCTGATTGCCGCTGCACATCAATTCGCCGAGGGCGACGTCCAGCATTGGTGGCATCCGCCGACCGGCCGCGGAGTTCGCACACGCTTCTCCGACGATCTGCTGTGGCTGCCGTTTGTCGCGAGCTTTTATGCAGCGACGACTGGTGATCACTCGGTATTTGCGGATCTCGTTCCGTTTATCGAGGCCCCGCTACTTGTCCCGGGCGAGGACGATTCTTACCGCCAGCCGACCGTTTCCACGGAAACCGAAACGGTTTTCGAACACTGCGCCCGAGCTATAGACCGTAGCTTAGAGGTCGGTTCGCACGGCCTGCCGCTAATGGGATCGGGCGACTGGAACGACGGGATGAATCTGGTGGGCAACGGCGGCAAAGGTGAAAGCGTATGGGTTGCGTGGTTTCTCTATAAAACCATCACCGATTTCCTGCCGCTTTGCAATGTATTTGACGCCAAGCATCGCATCGCCAAATACAGCAAACACCTCAAAAAATTGAGTTGGGCGATAGAAGAAAACGCCTGGGATGGCGACTGGTATCGCCGTGCCTACTTTGATGACGGAACACCGCTCGGATCGGCGCAAAATGATGAATGCCGCATCGATTCGATAGTTCAGTCGTGGGGGGTGATCTCCGGTGCGGCGGAACCGCAGCGCCAATCACGCGCCATGGCGTCGGTTGACGAGTATTTGATCAAACGCGGCGATGGGTTGGTTCTTCTTTTCACACCACCGTTTAATGACGGGGTCTTATCGCCAGGTTACATCAAGGGATACTTGCCGGGTGTTCGGGAAAATGGCGGGCAGTACACTCACGCGGCGATCTGGACACTGATCGCGTTAGCAATGC
>JBDSCV010000050.1:0-2980 GCA_039920905.1 Pyrinomonadaceae bacterium | reverse complement strand
CGACTGCGGCCTCGACCATGCTCGAAGTCCTGGATAAGCGGCGGCAAACTGCGATGGATCAAAAAATTAAGCTAAGAGCCCAGTCGCTAAATGTTGGAATGGCAAAGCTCGACGCTCTGTCACCGCTCGGTGTGCTCAACCGAGGCTATTCGATCACCCAGAACGAGGACGGCAGCATTTTGCGCGATGCTTCGATGGCAAAACCCGGAGCCAAATTGATAATCCGTCTTCAGCGTGGGAAACTGAACGCCGAGGTTTTATCGGTAGTAGAGTAAGCATGTCGAAACACCCATTTGCGATCGCCGGTATCATTGTTTTTGCCATTGTCGCGATCGCGGGTATCGGCGGGTTTCTGTATTATCAAAGCCTTAAAGACACGCCGCAATATTCGCTGGCGTTACTGGTTGACGCGGCAAAACGGGATGATAAGGCCGAGATCGACGCGCTCGTTGATATTGACGCCGTCGTCGATGATTTTTTGCCGCAGGTGACGGAAAAGGCCATCGAATTATACGGCCGGGGATTGCCGCCGCAAGTGCTTGGTCGGGTTGCAAAACTCGCGGTGCCTTTGCTCCCGGCGGTGAAAGATAGGGCGAGGGCCGAACTGCCGCAGGTGATCAGAGACCGGACGGAACGGTTTGGAAAAGTGCCGTTCTTTGCGATGGTGATGGGTGCGGATCGGTATCTCGATATTAAGGTGAATGGCGAGACGGCGGTGATCAAAAGCAAAGTGCCCGAGCATCCGCTCGAAATGAAGATGCGGCGGAATGGCAACCGTTGGCAGATCGTGGGAATTAGGGACGAGCTGGTTGCGACCGCCATCGCCCGAAAGATCGGGCAGGAAATTGTCGTGATCGCCATGAACGGCGGCAATAGTGCTGCTGAACAATTTGGCATTGGAAATTTGAGCGATCTGCTGCGGCAGGCTGAGGAATTGGTGAAATAGCTATGGAAAAGTCATTTGAAACATCGCTCGCAGAACTTGAGCAAATAGTCGGCAAATTAGAGGGCGGAGACCTACCGCTTGAGGAGAGCCTTGAGCTTTTCGAAAAAGGAACAAAACTTTCCCGCGAATGCCGCACACGCCTTACGAACGCTGAGCGGCGTATTGAGATATTAATGAAAGATGCGGACGGCGGACTGACCGCAGTCGACCTGGATACAGACGAGATGGGTGGTGCCTAAAAAAAAGGATTTTTGAACGCAAAGACGCAAGGATAGGTAACCATTGACAAATATCAATGTTCTCTGCGTCGTTGCACTTTCGCGTCTTTGCGTTAAATCTCTTACGGCTTCTTCGCCGCGTCGGCCTTGCGTTTTTCGAACAAATTGCAGGTGTCGTATGCTCCGGTCGGGTCGATCGCTGTGTTACCTACTTCGACACGAGCAAGTTTGCCTTCCTTGTCTACGACAAACGTTCCGCGAACTCCATACCCGTTCTTATCATTAAATAAGCCATAGTCTTTTGTTGCGGTCCGTCCCCAGTCGCTCAAGATTGGAAACGTAACGCCTATTTTTTCAGCAAACGCCTTGTTCGAGGCGAAGCTGTCCATGCTGATGCCTAGTACCTGTGTGTCAGTAGCTTCGAATTTTGCGATATCAGACTGATACGCTTGAAGTTCCTTCGTTCAGCCACCTGTGAAAGCGAGCACATAAAATGCCAGCACAACATTCTTTTTACCGCGAAAATTGCTGAGTTTTACTTCCTTGCCGGTTGTGTCCGTCAATGCAAATTCCGGTGCCGCCTCGCCGACCTTTAGACTAGTTGTCGGTGCTACCGGGTTAGCTTGTCCAAAAGCCGAGATGGCATATGTTACAACCATCGCGGCGACAATAATAATTCGTTTCATAAATAAATCCTCCGAATCAGAAACTTTAAATTTTTGATCGATCAGCCGTCAGCCGAACTTCGACTTCCTTTCATTATCGAATCCACGCTCCATACTCCAGATCCGCGCGATGCGATGTACAGGAAAGCAAAACAGTATAGAACCGCCACCTCGCCGCCATTCATTATCGGTAACGGCCCACCCGGCTGATGCGCCATAAAATAGGCGACGGCCATCAGACCGCTCGCAAGAAATGCGGCAATGCTCGAGAAAAAGCCGATCATTATCAAAAATCCGCCAACCATCTCAATGATCGCTGCAACCATCAGTAGGCCGGCAACCTCCATCGGCTGCTTGGACGGCGGCCATCCAAACAGCTTTTGGGCGCCGTGAAGCATGAACATAGAGCCGAATACGATCCTAAAAATCGCGTAAATATATGTCGAGTATCTGCCTAGAAATCCATCCATTCAATTAGCTCCTTTTTGTTTGAATTTGAAACAGTATAGCGCAAGAGAGCAAATTGTTAAGCGTACGGAATCTAAATGAGAGCTGACGCGTGATCAGAACCGCCAGAAAATCATGATTCCGCCGAGAAACAGGGCAATTCCGCATGCTGCTCCGGCCCAGGCGCAAGTGGGAAACTCAGCGAACTCTGCGTAAATCTCTGCGTTCTCAGCGATTAACAAAATTGTCACGCAGAGGCCGCAGAGTCGGATGCAGAGTTCGCTGAGTTTTCAAAAGACTTTTCAGACGGCCGCCTTTTCTGTAATAAGCACCCGAAGAGTTGACCGTCTATTTCGCAGCGAGAATATCTATCTTTTCGATCTTAGGCGGTTCGGCCAAAAGCTCGGCTGCATTTGCCATCAGAGCGGCGGCGACTGCCCCGTTAAGATGGGCGTCGCGGCCTTCGTCGCCCGCAAACGTATCGAAAATGCCAAATGTGTTTTGGTTAAATTTGACCGCGTACCAATTGACGGTCAAAGGCTCTTGATTTACCAGCGCCAAGCCGCTATTTAGAAATGCCTCAACCTCAGCTTCTTTGTCTGCTTTTGCAACCAATTTTACCGCTAATCCCTTTGTAACCATTTTTGTTCCCCTTTTTTTATTCCGATTTGCTAACAGCCTTGACCGCTTCGGGCTCTGGTCGC
>JBDSCV010000049.1:0-2876 GCA_039920905.1 Pyrinomonadaceae bacterium | reverse complement strand
CCCTTTGAAATTCTTAAAAAATTCACCCATCCCGAGCTCTTCGGCTTTTGCTTTAGATGCGGCGATCGCTTTTTCGTCAGTGACGTCAAAGGATATGAAGTTGAATTTTGTCGCGTAATCTTTCTTTAGAGCAGCGATAACCGGATCAACGCGTTTGCAATAGGGACACCAGTCCGCCTCGATTGTAGCTACGACGGGACGAAGATCGTCTTTCATCGCCATAGCATCATCTTTCCTCATGCCATCGTCTTTCATCATGGCATCGTCTTTCATCATGGCATCGTCTTTCATTGCAGAACCATCTTTCTTCATGGCCTCATCTTTCTTAATGGCGTCGTCTTTATTCGTATCCTGTGCGAAAGAAGCTGAAGCAAATAAGAGCGTAAACATTGCCGCGAAAAGCAATGCAAATAACGTTTTTTTGGGTTCCATTGTGTACTCCTGAGATTTTTTTTTGAATTGAGATATATAGAATCAAGAAAATATCGTGCTGTCACAAATAAAGATGTTTCCCGGCGGCGGATTTATTCCCGTGAATTATTTGAGGCAGAACCGCCTGCGTAAGCAAGTTTCAAGAACGCAGAAAAGATTCAACGTCCAGCCATTAACTCAAACGGGCGGTTCAGCCTTGTTTTAAGTTTGTGGTTTAGCTTCCTATGATCTCATCCATAATCTCAAAAAATTCGAAGACACCTTTTTTGTCTGCGATCCATGTCGCGGCGAGAATTGCTCCGGCGGCAAAGCCTTCGCGGGAGCGGGCGGTGTGTTCGAGGAGTATTTGGTCGGCGGGTCCGTCAAAGCCGACGCGATGGGTGCCGGGAATATTACCCGCACGAGTGGCAGAAATACTAAAATCTTGCTTGATGTGGCCCGCAACAATGTCCTTGAGTTTGAGCGCCGTGCCACTCGGGCTGTCCTTTTTGCGGGAATGATGCTGTTCCTCGATAAAGGCTTCGTACTCGGGAAATTTGGCAAAAAGCTCCGAAGCAGAGTCTGCGATTCGGTAAAAAAGATTGACGCCGATCGAAAAATTGGCACCGAAAACCATCGAGCCGTCTCCATCGCGGATCAGCCTTTCGATCTCTTCCTGTTGGTCGTTCCAACCCGTCGTGCCCTCGACCAGCGGCACATCGGCCAAAATACAAGCCTCGACATTCCGCCGCACGGCCCCCGCCGTCGTGAAATCGATCGCTGCATCGACACCATGAAGTTTATCGGCAAGTTCCCTTTCCGACAGCCCGGCATCTACATCGTCGACGACAACGGCGATAGAATGTCCCTTTTCTTCGGCCAGTGTCTTGATGAGTTTTCCCATCGCTCCGTAACCGATCAGTGCTAGCTTCATAAATTTTATTTCACCACAGAGTCACGAAGGCACAGACAAAAACAATTCCTTAACTCTGTGTTCTCTGTGCCTCTGTGGTGAGTAAATTCTTAACCAAGTCAGTATACAGCCCGACTGCTTCTTCGAGATCTTTTTTCAACACGAACTCATCGTTAGTATGTGCGACGAGTATCGATCCCGGCCCGAGCAGGAGCGGTTGGCCCCAGTTTGTCAGGTGCGGGATGTCGGTCGTGAAGCTCACGACCTTTTGTTTGAATCCGGCCACCGCCAGCATCTCGACTGGCAGGCTGTATGACAAAACTTCAAGTTCGCCTCGGCCGCGTATGAGACTTTCGAGTGCGTGGCGGATCGGCTCTTCGTCGGTTGCGAGGCGAATAAGTAATCCGGCTTCGGCGTGCGGCGGTATAACATTCAGGGCGATGCCGCCGTCGAGCGTCGCGATGTTGCAGGTCGTCTCGCCAAAGAACTCGTCGTTTGGAAACTTGGTGTGCCGAACATCTTCCAATATGTCCAGTAACTTATCTATCGCCGATTCGCCTTGTTCCGGATACGCCGAATGAGCCGCTTTGCCCGTCGTTTTTATTTTCGCCCGAAACGCTCCCTTTGAACCGATCGCCAGATCGTTATCAGTCGGCTCACCGTTGATAAGATACTCGCACTTAGCCGCGATCGGGTGCTCATTAGCCACTTTCGCCCCGGTCGAAGCACGCTCTTCCTCGACCGTGTAAAGTAGCCCGATGTCCTCGATCCCATCAACCCGTAAAATCTCCGCCGCCGTTATCTGCGCCGCAATTATCCCTTTTGCATCACACGAACCGCGGCCGTAGATTTTCTCTTCATCCTCCGTCGGAGCAATAAAGGGCGGAACCGTATCCATATGCGTCGAAAGCCAAACCCTGGGACTATCGTTTAAGTAAGCAATAACGTTATTCTGCCTGTCCGAAACCGCCTGAAATTCCACTCTCCACCCGAGCGATTCTAAGTAATCGCGAAGATAAAACCCAACCGCCTGTTCATCGCCAGACACAGAAGGAATTTTCATTAACGACGCAATTAATTCGATTTGGTGGATATTAGCCATTTATTTGGTAGAATGATGCACGTGAAAGGCTCTCTCAGAATATTTATACTCTTTTTAATTTGCATGCTAGTAACAGGTCTTTCGGTGATATTGTTTAACACTCTTATCGACCTGACCACGCCGTGCTATTTCATCGACGATTGTTATAGTAACCCTATCATTGGAACCTTCGCGTTTATTTCCGACGTAATCGGCACAATGTGCTTTTTCGCCATATTCCCGCTTGCCGCAATCGTTCGAAGACGTGATTTTAGAAGACTCAAAAAATCGCGTGCCGTCACTAAGGCATTACGTATAATTTTTGCAATGATCCCGCTCTTTTTATATCCGCTAAAAATATTGCTTAACAAGCCTTTCTCCTAAAATAATTTTTCGTGCAAACTGCGTGTCACTTCTGCGGCACACTCCTCTTTCACCACGAGCGTTAGATTCACGCTTGACGCGCCGTGG
>JBDSCV010000048.1:0-6406 GCA_039920905.1 Pyrinomonadaceae bacterium | reverse complement strand
TTATGAAATTCGGACAAGTGCCAAATCCCGAGGAAATTGATTTTACAATCCCCGAGGATCATCCAGACACAAAAAAAGTCCTCGAAAAATCGAAGGCGAAAGAGATGGCGATCCACATCGGTTGTGCTAAGTGGAACAAGACGGATCTCAAGGGGTTTTATCCGAAAGGCGTTAAGGACGAGCTTGGGTATTACGCGTCGCAGTTTAATTGCATTGAGCTAAACGCGACGTTCTACCGGCTTTTTAAGGCGGATGTGTATGTGAATTGGTATGACGCGGTGCCGGACGGATTTAAGTTCTTCCCTAAATTGACTCAGTCTATCTCACATTTTCGGCGGCTCAAGGATGTCCAGGAGCTGGTTGATATTTCGGTTACGAACATGTCGCATCTCAAGGAGAAACTGGGGATGCCGTTTTTGCAGCTTCACAATAATTTTGGCCCGAAGGATTTTGATCGAGTGCAGGCATTCGTTGAGAACTGGAAGCAATACAAGATGCCGCTTGCGATGGAGTTTCGCAAGACTGACTGGTACAACGATCCGGCGGTTTCATCGGAGCTTTACGATCTGCTCGAAAAAAACAAGATCACAAATGTCCTTGTCGATACGGCCGGACGCCGCGATCTAATGCATATGCGGCTGACGACGCCGACGGCATTTTTGCGTTGGGTAGGAGCGAATCATCAGTCCGATTACACCCGTTTAGACGAATGGGTAGAGCGGATCGCGGATTGGAAAGAACAGGGTCTGAAAGAGCTAAATTTCTTTGTCCACCAAAACCTTGAGAAAGAATCTCCTTTGTTGTCAGCTTATTTGATCAAGAAATTGAATGTGAAGCTTGGAACCGATCTGCAGATACCAAAGACGCTGGACGATCCGCCGGAGTAATTATTTGTTCAGAAAAATCGCACCGCCGAAAGTCACCAGTAGGATCACGCTGACAAATGCGTTGGTCGTGAAGAACGCGGCATTCATGCGGGAAAGGTTGCCGCCGCGAAGCAAGGCGTGTTGATAGACAAATAACGCCCCGACCACGATCACACCGGCGAGTGCGAGCCATGACGTTCCCGTTACAAGCCAGAGCAATAGCAGCACGATAAATGCCTGAAAGTGAAACAGGCGTGCGATCCAGAGTGCATTCTTGATACCGAAACGTGCCGGTATCGAACGCAGGCCGGCTTTTCGGTCGTATTCAAAATCCTGACAGGCGTAGAGAACGTCAAACCCTGCCGTCCAGATCAGAACAAACAGCGAGAGGAGCAACGGAATCTCGTCAGCGAGCGTGCCGCGAACAGCTATCCATGCGGCGGACGGCGAGATCGCGAGGGCCGCTCCGAGCAGCAGATGCGCGAATGCAGTAAACCGTTTTGCGTAGGAATAACCGAGCACAAAGAGCAACGCGACCGGCGACAGAGCAAATGTCAGCCAATTAAGCGAGGAAGACGCGAGCAGAAATACACCAATAGAAACGTAAAGGAACGCCCAGGCAAACCCGACTGAGAGTTTGCCCGTGGGGAGTTCGCGTCCGGCGGTCCGCGGGTTTGCGGCGTCGATGTCGCGGTCAATTATTCTGTTAAATGTCATCGCCGCCGAGCGTGCTCCCAGCATAGCGACGGTTATCCACAGCATTTGCCACCACGTCGGCAGGCCGTTTGCCGCGAGGATCGCGCCGAGAAACGCGAACGGAAGTGCAAAGACCGTGTGCTCGAATTTGATCATCGCAAGCGTTGTTTTCAGTTTTTCGAGGACAGAACCCATGTGAATACGCGAAAACGAAGATTCTAGCATAATACCGATTTTTGGGAGCGGCACGTTAGAATAAAGCGATGCCCAGCGGACGAACGCATGACGCGATCACATTCCTGTTAGCTGTTCCGGCTTTTGCGGCGGGCTACTCGTTTACGCAGAGCGTAGCGTCCGGAGCGGTAGTGGGCGCCGCGTTTGTCTTTGGCGGGCTGATGTTCGGGCCCGATCTCGATACGGTTTCGCGGCAATATTCGCGATGGCTGATCTTCAGGTTTTTGTGGTTTCCTTACCGCAAATTCCTCAAACATCGTTCGCGCTTTTCGCATGGGTTGATATTCGGGGCGCTAATCCGTGTTGTTTATTTTATGGGCGCGTTGACGCTCGCGGCTTTTTTCGCGGTCTATATTTATGCGGCATACGCGGGTGGCAAAGTGCCGGGCCTGGTTGATTTTGCGCGGGTTTGGCAAACGATTGGTGTATTTACGGGCGAAAGATTTGGCGAGTATTTTCCGGTGGTAGTCTTTGTCGGGCTCTGGCTCGGAGCGGCCAGCCACACATTTACAGACATGGCGGGATCATTTATTAAGACAGGCAGAATTGCAAAGTTTCTTTAATGCCGCCCTCCCGTTCGATTGGTGTGGAGTCGCAGAGCTTGTCTGCGAACGGCGTCCGAGACGTTCCAGTTCTTTGACAATGAAACTAGATCCCGAAGCTGTAAACGGCTCATGATCGTCAATACATTAGCCATCGGAATGCGCGGGTTTTTTGCCAGATTGTGCATCACCGGATAACTACGTGCCCACTGCCGATTTGAGGCGATGAGACGCAAAATATCTTCGGAGATCGAGCGCATCGAGGCGATGGTTTCGACCTCCTGCTCACTGATTCGCAGATTGTTGACGACGGCTGACTAAACCAGGCGGGTTGTGCGCAGCGAGGAAGATCGCGTCCTCGATGCTCATCCCCGAGCCGTCGAGATCGGCAGCAAAATCGGCCTGTTCGAGAAATTCAGCGGCGGCCGCATTTCCCTGAACGCGCAGCTCGTTGGCGATCTGCTGTGCGCCACGTTCCTTTTCAAAAAACTCGCGTTTTATTTCGGCCGCGCGACGTTCGGCCTCGGGCGTTCGATTAGGATTAGCGATGATCGCGTCAATGAGCGCCGGATTTTGGATGAGAAGCTGTTGATTAAACGAGATCAACTCAAGCAGCGGGCCGTTTTGAGTTCTTGCCGCGAATGCCGCTATCGCTGTCGGAGGCGTTCTGACGTTTGTAACGATTGCCTCGTGAACAGCCGACGGCAAATCATTCTGGCCGGCAAAATATGCCAGCACAAGCGGAGCGACATCGGCTGAGCGGATCGCCGATTCGAGAGCGTCCGTTTGCTGAATCGGAGCGTCAGTCGCGAGTTTTCTAGTAATTCGCTGTCTGAGCCTTCAGAGAAGTTAACCAGTATCTCCAGCAGATCGATCTGCGGCAACGGCAAAAGCCCGCGCGACGCCGCCAAAATGGCAGGGCGTGGAGCCGTGCCTTCGACCACGGCTTTTGCCGAAGAAGATCCGCAATTGATCGGGTAAATAACTGGAGCGGTCAGGCTAATTATGAAAAGTCTAATTTTAGCATATTAGAATCTAATCTTGACTAACCTTGCTACGTAGAATAGCTTAATACGTGTGCAGATTTGCACGCGACACTACATACTGCTCCACATTTTTGACCCTAAACATAATGATAAAAGACGACCTGCAACGACTTATTTCTGACAAACGCGCCCGTGTGGGTGTCATTGGCCTCGGTTATGTCGGCCTACCTCTGATTGTTGAATTTTGCCTGAAAGATTTTGACGCCATCGGCTTTGAGGTCGATGAATTTAAGACCGCCGAGGTGACAGCGGGGCGCTCATACATCGTTGATGTTACAGACGAAAACCTAAAGAAATGCGTCGATAGCGGTAAGCTGACCGCGACGACCGATTTTAGCAAACTCCGCGATTGTGACGTAATCATCATTTGCGTCCCGACCCCCTTGCGAAAGACAAAGGACCCGGATATGTCCTATATCATGACGGCGGGCGGCGAGATCCAAAAATACATGCGTCGCGGCCAGTTAATTATCTTGGAATCAACAACTTATCCGGGCACAACCGACGAGGTTTTGCTGCCGATGTTTGAGAAAAAAGGATTTAAGCTCGACGAGGATTTCCTTCTTGCTTTCTCACCGGAGCGTGTCGATCCGGGCAATCCGCAGTTTCAAACGCACAACATACCAAAGGTTGTGGGTGGCGTGTCGTTGGACTCAACAGATGTTTCTGCATTTCTTTACGGCCAGATTGTGGGGGAGGTCTTCCCGGTTTCGTCGGCCCGCGTTGCCGAGGCGGCCAAGCTCTGGGAAAACACTTTCCGGGCAATAAACATAGGCATGGCAAACGAAATGGCAAAGCTCTGCAACGCCCTCGGCATTGACACGTGGGAGGTCGTTAGCGCGGCGGCGACAAAACCGTTTGGTTTTATGGCGTTCTATCCGGGACCCGGTATCGGCGGCCACTGCATCCCGCTTGATCCACATTATTTATCGTGGAAGGCACGCCAGCATGGGTTTGATTCGCAGTTCATTTCACTAGCCGAACAGGTCAACTCGACGATGCCGAATTACGTCGTCGAACTTGCGACCAACGCGCTCAACGATGCCAAAAAAGCCGTCAACGGCTCGAAAATACTCATCCTGGGCGTCGCCTACAAAAAAGACATAGACGATATGCGCGAGTCGCCTGCTCTGTCGATAATTGACCTGCTGCGTGCTGACGGAGCCGACGTTTATTATCACGACCCGTTCGTCCCTCAAGTCACATTTGACCACGCCTACACCATCGGCGACGCCGAGCCCCTCTACAATAAAGACCTGACCAACGACCTCCTCCGCGATGCCGACTGCGTCATCATCTGCACCGAGCATTCGCCGGTGGACTATGCTCGGGTTTGTGAACTGGCTTCGCTCGTTGTGGATACGCGTAATGCGCTTTCGGCAGAGATCCGGGACAAAGCAACTGCTCGGATCGTTCGGCTTTGATCTTTGACCTTCAGCGGTATTCTTGCGGTTCATTTATTAACGTTGGAGGGCGATATAAATGGAAAAGACAAATTTTGAAAAGCTTGATATCTATCTACTATCGGAAAAGCCAGCAGACCAGATTTGGGAGATTGTAAATAAATGGCCAAAACTAGCCCAACGTACAGTTGGAGAGCAAGTGATTCGTTCGGCCGATAGTATAGGAGCAAATATTGCAGAGGGTAGTGGTTGAGGAACTGCGACTGACAACCGGAGATTTTTGCGGATGGCGAGAGGTTCGCTTTACGAAACACGACACTGGCTTCGACGTGCTCATAATCGAAAATTGCTTGATCAATTACAGACGGACTCTTTGGCCTTGATCATCTCAGAACTTACTCCAAAGTTGAACGCCTACATCCGCAAGTCATCCAAAACTATCCGTTCAGAACGAAATTCGAAATGAACGAATCAAAAATCAAAAATCAAAGGTCAAAGGTAATTTTGATAGCCGGAGCACGACCCAATTTTATGAAGGTCGCGCCGATTTACGCCGAGATGAAGCGGCGTTCGGACGAGTTCGCACCGATGATCGTCCATACGGGCCAGCATTATGATGCGGCGATGTCGGATGCATTTTTTGACGATCTGGGAATGCCGAAACCGGACATTCACCTTGGTGTCGGCTCCGGGTCACATGCGGTACAGACAGCGAAGATAATGACCGAATTTGAGCCGGTCGTGCTGAGCGAAAAGCCGGATTGGGTTTTGGTTGTTGGGGATGTTAATTCAACCATCGCATGTGCTTTGGTCTGTGCAAAGCTTGGCGTGCTGGTCGCGCATGTTGAGGCCGGGTTGCGTTCGCGCGATCGTTCGATGCCAGAGGAGATCAACCGTATTTTAACGGATTCGATATCTGATTTACTTTTTACGACCTCGCAGGACGCGGACAAAAATCTGCGGCACGAGGGCATTCCGACTGAGAAAACACGGTTTGTTGGCAACATAATGATCGACTCGTTGCTTGAGCACATGAAGATCGCCGAATGCTCAATAGTGAGAGAACAGCTGGGCTTGAACGATAGAGATTATGCCGTTTTGACGCTGCACCGGCCATCGAATGTTGACGACAAACAGACGTTTTCCTGCATCCTTACAGCTTTGTTTTCAATCTCGGAAAGGCTGCCAATCATATTTCCGGTGCACCCGCGAACGCGGGCAAAGATGGATGAATTCGGTTTTGCGGCCACTATCGAAAATGCAAATATTCGTCTAATTAATCCGCTTGGCTACCTCGATTTTATGCGATTGTGCAGCGGAGCGAGACTCGTCATGACCGATTCCGGCGGCTTGCAGGAAGAGACAACGGTCCTTGGCATTCCGTGTCTGACGCTACGGAATAACACGGAACGCCCGATCACGATAGAGTTGGGAACAAATATCCTCGTCGGAACCGACCCGAAAAAGATCAAACAGGCCGCGTTCGATATCCTGGATAGCGTTAATTCGGATGCAGAAATAAGAATTCCGCCGCTATGGGATGGCAAAACCGCAGTACGCATTTGTGACGAGCTATTGAAAGTACATTAGCCATAAAAGGCACAAAGATCACAAAATAA
>JBDSCV010000047.1:0-4326 GCA_039920905.1 Pyrinomonadaceae bacterium | reverse complement strand
TCATTGCTTCGCCGGTGCCTAACTCCGCTTTTTCGACCACTCGCCAATTAGGATGATTTTTTCGCCATTTTTCAAAAACCACATTAGTTATAAACCCGGTAGCCCGCTCTGACGCCCCAGCGTCTTTTCAACGTCTCTCTTGCATCTTTTGTTAAAAAAGTTGTCGCTCCGGTGTCGAACAACATTTCAAGCGTTTCGCCGTCAATCTCTACCTGAATTCTCGGGAAATTTAGCTGCCGTTTTCCATTTGTATTTGTCTGAAAGCCGAGCGTGATGCGGTGGGCCGATTTCTTTTCAATTATCTTCGGTGTACTGCTCCAAAGGCTTAACTGCTTTTTCGGATAGTCAAACGTCCAAATTCTGTCAGCAAACCATTGCTGCCCAAGCATACCATCGTAAAATCCCGTCGGCATCTGGCCCGTCTGTTTCGGAAAAATGTAGATCTTGCCCGAGGAACCCAGCGGCTGCGGAATTGATGATCCCGCTTTGAATTTGTTAAGTTCAGTAGTCTGATTCTCTCCTTCTGTGGTCAAATCGAGCTTTAATCTTTCAGCTACGTCTTTGTAAATGAAGAGCCCACCGCCCGTATCCGTAAACAACAGGATCGATTTGCCACTTTCCAAAACCGGCTCGACGAAAAATCTGTCTTCTACATATTTGACCTGCAAAACGATCTTTATCGGTTTGTCCTGAGCGTTTACTGAAAGTGCGAGCAGACCGAACACCACCGTCCGCACGGCCGATGACATCACTGCTTCTTTCATTTTCTAAACTCCCAATTATATTTACTGCACCTTCATCTTAGGCCTGTTTGGGGAATCATCTCCCATATTTTCGACATAACAAGATTGCACCTTGTATCGTCCGCCTGAATATCGAAGAGTACTTTTGTAAAATTCGATCGCTGTGTGGTTCATGATTTCCAGGTTCGGATAGATCTGCGAAGTTCGATCAGAGATATTCAAACCATCCATTTGCCCCTCGAATATCTTTTTATAATTTTTAGCCGATTCACTCTTCTCCTTACTCAAGATCCAGAATTTTGTGTTGTGTGCTCCCCAAAAGCAAATTGAGTTTGCTTGAACAACCAGCAGGTCGAGGCGACTTTTTACATTTCGAACGCTCAAAGCCGATACGAGAAAATGGTCAAGCAAATTGGACTTTCTCAGCTCGGGGTAGTCGACGTTATGCTGACACTTATTTAGCTGTCGGCGGTCGCTCTTATCTAGCAGTTGGATAAATGATGGCGGAATTTTCTCCTTACGGTCTATTTCCATCTCAGAACCAAAGGTTGTTTGCTGTTGTGCCAAACCACCAATCACAAAAAACACAAGCAGAAGCAACCCTGCGGACGGCACAACCGATAGTGTTGGTGCTGCTTTCATAAATTTAATGCGACTCCGCGTGTTGTTTTATCGTCTTCAGCATCTCCATTCTTATCAAGGCGCTGAACGGCTGGATGAATGTCCAGTAAAATCCGAAACTGCGGCGGCTGCCGTCGTCGAGACATCTGATCCGAGTTTCGGTCGAGAGGCACGTGCCGTTTGACGAGCCGTCGAGCGAAAAATTCCAGACCGCTTTAGCGTAGCCGGGTTTTTCAAACTCGCGAAAATTGAAAGCATCGACCTTTTGCATATCGCCCCAAGGCGTCCAAAATTTTCCGGCCAAACCGATGAGCAATTCCTTGTTCAGTGTCTGGCCGAGGATCTTAAATCTGGAATATTCCAAGTTTTTTAGACTAACCGATTCGCCCGACATTCCGCGCAAACTTAGCAGCCACCTGACGATAAACGACTCGCTAAAATCGACCTCATTCGCCGCCGCGTAAACATCTGCCGCACTGGCGTCGATGGCGATGCTGTGCGTTTCAACAAAATCGTATTCGGGTAAAAATTCGTCGATCAGCATATGGCACCTATTTTCCAATATCCGCATTCATCGCTTTGGAGATCAGGTGAAAATCAGCTGAGGATATTTCCAAATGTCCAAACCGGAGCGAATATCCCCAACTCTTCTTATCCTTAATAAAATCAAGTTTATCGATCAGCGGTCTTATCTTTGCCTCTTCGCACTTCAAAAACTTAACGTCCTTTCTAAAGGGCTCGAAGCCGTCGCTCATCTTAACCTGATAAGCGTCGCCACTTTTCATCTTGCCAATGGCGACAAATTTCTGTAGCGGCTTTTTGTCCTCAAGCTTTTCTTTCGGCGCGTAATAGATCAGATAGTCACCTTCGTTCATACGGTCGAGCGGCGCCCGCTTGCCGTGATTGAGCATTGCAAACCCGCCCTTGATTCCGCGCATGACATGATCTCGCGATGCAACTCCGATCCAATATTTCGTCATCATCCTACCTCCTTGTATCGAAAACAAGTCGTCAGATGATTGTTGACCATCCCTGTCGCCTGCATAAATGCATACATGATGGTCGAACCGACAAAATTGAATCCACGTTTTTTCAGATCTTTCGATATCGCGTCTGAGATCTCCGTTTTTGCCGGGACGTCGGATGTCGATTTGACCTTATTATCGCGCGGTTTGTCGCCGACGAATGACCAAATGTATTTATCGAACGAGCCAAACTCATTTTGCACTGCGAGAAACGCCTTGGCATTTCGCACCGCTGAGGCGATCTTCAAACGATTCCGAATAATGCCTTCGTCGAGCAGCAGCTCGGCGCATTTTGCTTCGTCGTAAGCGGCAACTTTTTGGACGTCGAAATTATCGAATGAATGGCGATAATTTTCGCGTTTCCGCAGGATCGTGTCCCAACTAAGCCCGGCTTGTGCCCCTTCGAGGATCAAAAACTCAAACAACCCGCGATCATCATGCAGCGGCACGCCCCACTCGGCGTCGTGATACGGGATATTTAGTTCATTTGATGCCCAAATGCAGCGTATCATTTTCAGTTACGGAGCGGCTTGCCTGTTTTGAGCATCGCTGCGATACGCTCCTGCGTTTTTCGCTCGCCGCAGAGCGAGAGAAAGGCTTCGCGTTCAAGATCGAGCAGGTAGCGTTCCGATACGTATGTTTGATGATTCAGATCGCCGCCGCTCATAACCTTGGCGAGTTTCTTGCCGATCAAAACGTCGTGTTCCGAAACAAATCCGCCCTGTTTCATCATGTGCAGAGCAAGTTTCATTGCCGCCTGTGCCGATTCACCCAGAGCGAGAATATCGGTCTGCTCGACCGGCTGAACGTAACCAGATGCTTGAAGATTCAACACTTCCTGCTTCGCGTCGGCTATCAAACGGTCGCCGTTCATCGAGATCGCATCCGAATCGCGGATCAACCCCCACGATTTTGCTTCCTGAGCCGAGGTCGCAACCTTGCCCATTCCGAGCAGTTCGAATGTTTTCTTTAAGAAAGCAAGCGGATCGGCGTCTGGAGCTCTTTTCGCTGCATTCATTGCACGCAGAGTCATTTCCTTTGTGCCGCAGCCAGCCGGGATTAGCCCGACGCCGACCTCGACAAGTCCGATATATGTTTCGCCTGCCGCCTGAACTTTGTCGCCGTGCATCGAGATCTCGCAGCCGCTGCCGAGCGTCAGCCCGTAGGGTGCCGTGACGACCGGTCTTGCCGAATAACGCAGTCTCATCACGGCGTTTTGCAACGCTCGCACCATCATGTTGATGTCGTCCCACTCTTCCTCTTGAGCGGCGAGCAGGAGCATCATAATGTTTGCACCGGCGGAGAAATTGCCGCCTTGGTTACCAACGACGAGGCCTTTGAAATTCTTTTCAACTTCGTCGATAGCGAAATTCATCATCGAGACGGTGTCGCCGCCGATGGAGTTCATCTTTGAGTGAAATTCAAGACACGCGACGCCGTCGCCGATGTCGATCAGCGACGCACCCGAATTTGTTTTAATAACACCAGAACGCTCCTTGACGGTTTTGAGAACCATCACGCCCGGACGGTCAGGCATCGGTTTGTAATCACCCGCCAAAAGGTCGTAAAAGGATTGGTTGCCGTTCTCGTTCTTATAAAATGTGGTCGCACCCGCTCCAAGCATTTTTTCGACGTTCGCTGGTATAGCTTGCCCTTCTTTCTTCATCCGATTGACCGATTCGGCAACGCCAATTGCATCCCACGCCTCAAAAACGCCGATCTCCCAGCCAAAGCCCCATTTGATCGCATTATCAATTTCAACGATCGAATCGGCGATTTCCGGAATGCGGTTTGCCGCATACCTCGACACCCGCGAGGTAGTTTTCCATAGAAATTCGCCGACTCGGTCGTCGCCCCCAACCAGAGCTTTAACTCGCTTTGCACGATCATCGATCTGCTTCGCCGCGTCGAGCGACGGAAATTTTGTCTTTTCCTGG
>JBDSCV010000046.1:0-4743 GCA_039920905.1 Pyrinomonadaceae bacterium | reverse complement strand
TATGCTGGTTACATTACGCCTCTGGCCGTTAAAGCCGCCGCTGATCCGAAACAATGCACAGAATCCGGAACGCCTTGGCAAGTGCTGAAATTTTATGTCGAGCAGGGCTTCGGCGACAATTTACCGGTCCCGACGCTAAAAATCAACACAGGTGCATACGATCCGATCCTCGGCCGTACCTATTTTGAGATCGCAATGGAAGGCCGTAGCCAGCACCGGTCTCAGGGCGAAGGCCGGATCGAGTTTCACGGCGATCAGTTTTCTGGGTTGAATTTGGTCGTTAGCAAAGTCACAAAAGTTGAAAAGGAAACCAGCTCATTTGACGGTATCGATACATCATTGACAGGGATTTCAAAGTTGTTTCTGAACAACAGTCCTATGTCGACGGAAATTGACTCGTCATTTGCCGAAGCACAACGCTCGGCAAAGCAGGCCTTACATGACTTCGATAATGAGACTCCTGCAAAGATCGTCCCAACTTTAATGAAGGTTACGAACGCTCTCGAACGATTACTTGTCAACCCTGATGTCCGGCTGAGTTACGACGCATCCTTCGTCGCATATCTTCAGACCCGAATGTTTAAGGAGGCAATAGGAAAGGCACTAGGCCTTCAAGTCGATGCGCTCGCGGACACAGAAACCGTAGTCCCCGGCGGCGATCTTATGGTGTCCATAAAGGCATTCCAGCCTAAAAGCGACATGGTCAAGATCGGTGAGATTACGCTCACAGCCCCAGAAGGCTGGACTGTCACAAAAACTGATCCGCCGAAGCAGAACAATATGGCCTACAACAGTCGTGAGGTCGGGGCCGTGGGAGCGGTTTTTAATGTCACGGTCGCAAAGGATGCGAAGCCGACACAACCATACTGGCTTGAAGAAACGCGCGACGGTGACCTTTTTTACTGGCCAAAGACAGGTGCTGAGACGCTTCCATTCGACCGGTCGCAACTTATTGCTCACGTGAAAGTAAACGTGAATGGCAATGTGATTATACTCGATCAGTCAGTCCATTACCGCTTTGCCGACCCGTCACGCGGCGAGATTCGGCGCCAGGTGAATGTAGTTCCGGCACTGTCAGTTACGGTCGACCGCGATCTGCTTGTCGTTCCTGTGAGCGACAAGCCGCAGACACGACGGCTCGTTGTTAGTGTGACTAACAATACGAATCACGAAGCGTCAGGAGTGATATTTCTTCTAAATTCTGGGAGCGTGCCGGACCTGAAGCCGCGTGCCTCGGGATATCGGTTAACGGCAAAGGGAGAGAAAGTTAGTATCCCTTTCGGGATATCGATTCCAGCGAACGCGCCCGGAAATAGTATTCTTCGTATAATGGTTGGCTGGAAGGTGGGCGAGGCGTTTGCGACAGACCAGATGATCACGCTGGCATATCCACACATCCAAACGCACCGGTTTTATAGACTGGCTGAGACGACAGTGAATGTGATCGATCTAAAACCGACGACCGGCAAGATCGGCTATATCATGGGCAGTGGCGACGAGGTGCCTGAGGCGATCAGGCAAATGGGATTGACTGTGACGCTGCTTAACGGGAAGGATCTGGCGTCGGGTGATCTGAGCAAGTACGACACGATCGTGGTCGGGATCCGGGCGTCGGAAACCCGTCCTGATTTTGTTGCGAATAATCAGCGTTTGCTCGAATATGTGAAAAATGGCGGCAATATGATCGTGCAGTATCAACGTGGAAACTTTGCTCAGTCTGGTCTTGTTCCGTATCCGGTAAACACTACGGATACGCAGAAAACTACTGCGGGATCAATTGCCCGCGTGGTGGATGAAAACGCCACGGTCACGATCCTGCAGCCGGATCATCCGATCTTCAACTTTCCAAACAAGATCGGCGATGACGATTTCAAAGGCTGGGTGCAGGAGCGGAATGCTTATAATTTTGTGACCTTCGACGAAAAGTACACACCGCTGCTCGAATCGCACGACATTGGCGAGCAGGAAAACAAAGGCGGCCTCGTTACCACACAGATCGGAAAGGGGAATTGGACGTATTGCAGCTACTCGTTTTTTCGGCAGCTGCCGGCGGGTGTTGGCGGAGCTTATCGGCTGTTTGGGAATCTTCTAAGTATGTCGAAGGCGAAATAGGGAATGATCTAGTCCTGAGTTTAAAATTGTTAGGCACGAACCCACCAATTGAGTAATCTCTCCAAATTGATTTAATTATTCGTAAATTCGCGGCTATTTCTTTATTCGATGATCGCCAAAACTTCGCCTCCCGCGACGGTGGAGCCTTCTTCAAAACGAATTTCAGCGACTACACCGTCCTTTGGCGATTTGATCTCGTTTTGCATCTTCATCGCCTCAACAACGATGACGCCGTCGCCTTTTTGAACGGAGTCGCCCTCAGATACCAGGATCCGCACGACTTTACCGGGCATCGCAGTTTTGATCTCGGCACGTCCTGACGATTGTTCGTCTCCGCCGGAAGCACCGCGAAGCCGTTTGGGGTCAATCACCGTCGCTTCCAGTTCCGTAGTTCCAATTCGTATGTGATATGGAGCGGCAGGGGGCGTATTTGGCGAGACGAATACCTCAAATATCTTTCCTTTGTCCTTTAGAAGAAACACATTCGGCTCGGGTTCAGACGATTCAAGAACGTAATTCCGATTACCGACTCGCGCCGATAGACGAGGGCCGTCAGCGACGATCTCAACCTCGTGTTTTGCGTGTTCGATCTCGACTAAGACTTTCATAAGCTATTGAACTAACGCCTTACTAAACCTTATTCGGCTGCGGAGTGATACGCAAGTATGGTTTGACCGCGTTCCACCCGGCAGGGAACTTGACCTTTGCGTCTTCGTCCGATACAGCCGGGACGATGATGCAGTCTTCGCCGTCTTTCCAGTTTACAGGGGTTGCGACGCTGTAATTTGCAGTTAGCTGCAGCGAATCGATCACACGCAGCAGCTCATCAAAATTGCGGCCTGTGCTCGCCGGATATGTAAGTGTCAGTTTGACCTTTTTATCCGGGCCGATGACGAAGACCGAGCGGACAGTAAATGTGTCGCTGGCGTTCGGGTGGATCATGTCGTAGAGATCGGACACTTTGCGGTCGCTGTCGGCGATCATCGGGAAATTGACGGCCGTGCCCTGCGTTTCCTCGATGTCTTTTTCCCAACCGATATGCGAATCAAGCGGGTCGACGCTGAGTCCGATGACCTTGACATTACGCTTGTCAAACTCCGGCTTCAGCCGAGCCGCCATCCCAAGCTCGGTCGTGCAGACAGGCGTGTAATCCTTAGGATGGGAAAACAAAATGCCCCAACTGTCGCCGAGCCATTCATAAAAATTAACCGTGCCTTGAGTTGTCTCTGCTGTGAAATTTGGGGCTTCGTCACCTAGTCTAATGGTCATAATATTCCCTCCAAAAAAGGGTTGTATTGATATTATATCAAAGCAGTCGATCAATTGTTCGATCCGCTGCTCGGGGTCAAACCGGGAGCGATAGCGACTGGGCGCTTGTTGCCGGGCGCAGAACCCGGTCGCTACCGCTCACCGTTCTGACCCGTTGATTCCGCGTCGCTGCTGCTCTGTTCGGCCTTTCGCAATCGGATAAGGTGCAGTTTCTTCTCGTCTGCTTTTAATATCTCGACCGCCAGTCCCCGTAGGATTAACTTCTCACCCACCTTGGGCACGTAACCGGCCTCACTCGTTACGAGGCCCGCGATTGTTGTGTAATCTTCGTCCTCGAGATCGGCGTCAAAAAGCCGATCGATCTTGTCGATCTCGGTCGATCCGATAACGTCCCAATAGCCGTCGTCACCTTCGACGATCTCGATGATCTCTTCCTGTTCGGTGTCTTCGTCCTCGATCTCGCCCACGATCTCTTCGAGAATGTCTTCGACGGTAATGAGGCCTGCGACGCCGCCGTATTCGTCGATGACGATGGCGATCTGGACATGATTGAGTTGCATGCTTTTGAGCAATTCGGCGGCTGTTTTTGTTTCGGGTACAAAAAAAGCATCGCGGAGCATTTCGCCGACCGGTTCGTCCTCTTTTCCATCGGCCCACGCCTGAAGCAGATCGCGGACGTAGATCATTCCCTCGATATTGTCGATGCTCTCGCGATAAACGGGCAGACGCGAATATTTTTCCTCGACGATCAGGTTTCGGGCGTCCTTAACGGTCGATTCGATCGGAAGGGCGCAGATGTCGGTGCGAGGCGTCATGATCTCTCCGGCCCGCGTGTCGCTAAATTCCACCAGCGTTTCAATCATCTCACGTTCTTTTTCTTCAATAATGCCCTCGGCCTCGCCGACCTCCATTAAAGCCTGAAAATCCTCGGTGTTGTCGTCAGGTCTTTCTTCGGGGGCGTCTGGGGCTAGGGTCGATTCGAGTTTCTGCCGGGCCTTGGAGCGGTTCCGTTCGGCGATCGGCGCGACAAAGAATGAAACGAGGGCGTAGATCGGACGGATCGCCGGAAGCAGAAAGAGCAGCTTTCTTTCGGTATTATTCTTGACCAGAAGTCTTGGAAGAATTTGCCTGAGCAACACCGTGGCCGCGAGGCCAATGGCCAGGCCGAAAAATAGTAACTTACCCTTGTTGGCCGTGTAAAAGGTAATAATTACGGTTAACAAAACAGTAAAACTGATCAGCAGGACCTGAATGGTTGAGGATAAAGCGAACCGCAGCCTGGGTCTGTTTTCGAGAACCTCGCGCAGGAATTTTGACGACTTATTATCGGCAAATTCTTCTTCAGATAAAACCCGCCGCAAT
>JBDSCV010000045.1:0-6172 GCA_039920905.1 Pyrinomonadaceae bacterium | reverse complement strand
TCTCACGCAGAATGTCGCCAATGTCGTGCTGATGAGTCTCAAGGAGCGGCCCTATCTTCAAACTCGGATGCCCGCCCAGCATCGTCACAAACTCCCCAGCCTTTCGTGCATGCATCAGCGATTCGTCGCCGTTGCCCTGTAGCCAAGACACGATCGGTATCCGGTTATACCCGAAAACCATCAGGGCATAATGCGTATAACGCACCACACCCGCCAATTCCAATTCGAGGATTTTATTCAAGACCTCGATAGTATTTTGTTTTTCGTTTTCGTTCATAAGGTTAGTTCCTACGGTCCCCAGTAGTCGAAATGGTATGTTGTGCCTTCCTGAACCTCGAATTCGATCCCTTGAGACAAATCGGCATCACTTCCACAAGTAATCTGATGGATTCCTGGTTTAATTTCCTTTATCGCGCCAATTTCGACAGGCCATTCTCGACCGTCGATGAAAATCGGTGGACAATTTTTTCCGTTGCTATCATCTAAAACAAAATAGGTCTTTCCATCCGGCGAATCAGCCTGCCAACCCCTCAAATCCCGATTGTGATACGAATAAAAATAAACACCCGTGCCGACGAGAATAAGAACCAACGCAAAAATGGCGGATTTCTTTCCCATCCTTACCACCGTTCATTGAACCTCCGCCTGTTCTCTCGCATGATAAGAGCTGCGCGTAAGCGGTGATGATTCGACGTGTTTGAAGCCCATTGCCTCGCCGATGGCTTTCCATTCGGCGAATTCTGCGGGCGTCACGTAGCGTTCAACGGGGAGGCGTTTCTCGTACGGTTGGAGATATTGGCCGATGGTCATGATGTCGCATGAGACCTTGCGGAGATCTTTCATCAGATCGACGACCTCCTCGAAAGTCTCGCCGAGGCCGGCCATGATGCCACTCTTGGTTTTCATCGACGGCTGCTGCGTATCGCGCCAGTAGGCGGAGCGGTCGAGCAGTTCGAGGGTTTGGTTGTATTTCGCGTCGGGGCGGACGCGGCGATATAGGCGCGCGATTGTTTCGGTATTGTGGTTGAGAACGTCGGGCCGCGCGACAAGAACATAATTGAGGGCGTCCTCATCGCCGTTAAAGTCGGGAATAAGAACCTCGACCTTACACGCCGGGTTCATTTCGCGGACCTTTTTAATTGTCTCGGCCCAGTGCATCGAGCCGCCGTCGGGCAGATCGTCGCGGTTTACCGAGGTGATAACCGCGTGCGCGAGGTCGAGATGTTTGACGGCTTTGGCGACGTGGGTGGGTTCCATCGGGTCGAGGTTCATAGGAACGCCTTTGTTGACGGCACAAAAGCCGCAGTGTCGTGTGCACGTGTCGCCGCCCAGCATAAACGTTGCGGTTTTATCCGTCCAACATTCAAAGATATTCGGGCATTTCGCTTCCTGACAGACGGTGTGCAGATTCAATCCGTCAATCAGCTCCAGCACCGCGTTTTGATTTTTTGGGTCACCGAGCTTTATCTTTAGCCAATCGGGCTTCTTGAGCCGATCGCGGTTTTTGCGGTTAACAAATTTCTCTATCAGTACCTGCTCTTCGATCATAAATAACGTTTACACTGGCGAATCAATAGTCTAACATTGCGACCCGAAAATTTCATTTGACAACGCTTTCTTGATTTATTAGATTGAGAATATAGACTTTTTAGTAAGGATTCAATGATTAACTTAATTCAGCCTAAACATTGTACTTATCGTTGCCCTATGACCTGCGCCTGTACGGCGTTTGAGCTGTGGTTTTGCTTGTAAGATTTGATTGATTTAAAGGCAATAAAGGAATAAAAACCAGCGGCCGCGACATCTGTTAAAGCAAGATTCGCGGCCTGTTTATTTTATCGGGACAAAACAAATAAGATGCAGACGGTAGCATTAGAGACAAAGACACCGGCCAATTTCCGCATTGACGAGATATCGGGGAACTTTCTCGAGGCGGCAATTGGCAACACGCCGCTGATACGCCTGCGAAATGTAACCCGCAATCTGTCGGGTGATGTCGAAATATACGCAAAGGCCGAGTATCTGAATCCCGGCGGTTCGGTCAAGGATCGACCTGCTCTGGCAATGATTATTGCGGGTGAAAATTCCGGCGAACTCACGCCGGATAAAATTATTCTCGACGCCACCAGCGGAAACACCGGTATTGCCCTTGCGATGATCGGTGCGGCTCGCGGCTATCGAGTGACGCTTACCGTGCCCAAAAATGCGAGCCGGGCCCGCAAGCGGATCCTAAACCTTTACGGTGCCGAGATTATTGAGACTGATCCTTTGAACGGTACGGACGGATCACAGCTCGTCGCTCGCGAGCTCGCTGAAAAATTCCCGGACAAATACTTTTACGCTGACCAATACAACAACCCTGCCAATTGGAAGGCGCATTTTCAAACTACGGCGCCTGAGATCTGGAGCCAGACGAATGGTCTCGTGACGCATTTTATTGCCGGGCTAGGTACAACCGGAACTTTTATAGGGACGGCGCGGCGTTTGAAGGAGCTAAACCCCGGACTCATCGCGGTTTCGACGCAGCCCGATTCGCCGCTTCACGGACTCGAAGGTATGAAGCACATGGCGACAGCACGCGTTCCCGGCATATACGATCCCCAGCTTGCCGACCAAAATATCGAGATCGCCACCGAAGGCGCTCAGCAAATGACCCGCCGCCTGGCTAGCGAGGAAGGGCTTTTCGTCGGCGTCAGCGCCGGGGCGAATGTGCTCGCGGCGATCAGTGTCGCCGAAAAACTTGATCGCGCCGCGGTGATCGTGACGATACTGTGCGACGGAGGCGGCAAATATATCGACGAGAATTTTTGGAACGAGCAAGATATCTAAATGGTCAAAATTACGGCAGATGTGGTCAATCATATCAAGCAGCATGGCAAGCGAGATTACCCGCATGAATGCGGCGGCATGCTCATCGGGCGTTTTGTTTCCGGCGGTGAACATTCGGTTATCGAAACCTTTCCGCTCGAAAATGCGAGAGAGGATGAAGCCAGGCATAACCGAGTGCTTATCCTCCCGAAAGACGTTTTTAGGGCCGAGCGTTACGCACGTGAAAAAGGCCTAGACGTGATCGGCTATTATCATTCGCACCCCGACCATCCGGCGGTCCCGTCACAATATGACCTCGATCATGCTCTGCCGGTCTGGTCGTATGTCATTGTTTCTGTTGCGAACGGCGAGCCGGCGGACGTTCGTTCGTGGATCATGGAAAACGACCGTTCAAAATTTAACGAAGAAGATATTCTTATCGGAGAACAGCAATAATATGTCCGTAACAATTGTAATTCCAACGCCGCTAAGGCAGTTTGCCGAGGGCAAAATGGAGATCGAGGTGGTGGCCACGACAGTCGGCGAGGCCCTTGATGCATTGACGAAGGAGTTTGCGGAGCTTCGTAAACATCTCTATAACGAGCAAGACAGCCTGCGAAATTTCATCAATGTCTATGTTAACGACGAAGACATCCGCCATCTCGACGGGCCTGCGACGCCGGTCAAAGACGGCGAAACTATCATGATCGTCCCGTCGATCGCCGGCGGAAACAATACTGCGAAAGCACATGTCACAAACGATCTGCCGGAACTTACGACCGAGGAATATGCACGATATTCGCGGCATCTGATCCTGCCCGAAGTTGGCCTCGAAGGCCAGCGAAAGCTCAAGGCGGCACGCGTTCTGATGATCGGCACGGGTGGGCTCGGTTCGCCGCTCGGTCTCTATCTTGCGGCGGCTGGCGTCGGCACTCTGGGCCTAGTCGATTTCGACGTTGTTGACGTTTCCAACCTTCAGCGGCAGATCATTCATGGCACAAAAGACGTCGGCCGCCCAAAGATCGAATCGGCCCGTGACCACCTGCTTGACGTCAACCCTAATACCAGGATCGAGGCTCACGAGATGCGGCTGACGAGCGAAAACGCGTTAGAACTGTTTCGCGAATTCGACGTGATCGTAGACGGCACCGACAATTTTCCGACGAGGTATCTGGTCAACGACGCAAGTGTGCTGACCGGTAAGCCCAATGTTTACGGCTCGATCTTCCGATTCGAGGGACAGGCGAGCGTTTTCTGGGCCGAAAAAGGTGCATGTTACCGCTGCCTTTACGCAGAACCGCCGCCGCCCGGTCTTGTTCCAAGCTGTGCCGAGGGGGGCGTGCTGGGCGTGCTTCCCGGCATCGTCGGCACGATCCAGGCAAACGAGGTAATCAAGGTCATTCTCGGCGCCGAGGGCATTTTGCTTAACCGGTTGCTGCTCTTTGACGCTTGGAAAATGACATTCCGCCACCTAAAACTACGAAAAGACCCGGCGTGTCCGATCTGCGGTGACAACCCGACGATCAAGGAGCTGATCGATTACGAAGAATTTTGCGGGCTAAATCAGCCGGCTGCCGATACGTCGCCGCTCGAAGAGATCACGGCAACCGAGCTAAAGGAGCGATTCGATCGCCGCGATGATTTTCAGCTTATCGATGTTCGCGAGCCTTTCGAATACGAGATCGCCCGCATTCCAAACGCAAAGCTGATCCCGCTAGGTGAGGTCGTTGCCCGGCTGAATGAGATTGACCCGATGAAAACAGCCGTGCTTCAGTGCAAAGGCGGCGTTCGCAGTGCGAAAGCGATCGAAAATCTGAAAGCTGCCGGGTTTGCCGGACGACTTATTAATCTGAAGGGTGGAATCGGCGCATGGTCGGACGAGGTCGATGCCACAGTGCCAAAATATTAGAGACATTCGGTATACATAGGGGGAAATGATGAGCGAAATTTTGAGCGAAGTACTAACGGCAAACTGATCGAGGTCGAACGGGCGACAGAAGCTGGCAGAGCGGTCTTCGGCGCCAGCAAAACCATCTGAACGTCGCCATGAATGTCGGAGAAAAGGGGGTATTTGCATTAACGCAAGCGGCAAATAACCTTTCCCCGCAGGTCGCTCGGCGAAAACCACCCGAGCGTTCGGCTGTCCGTACTTTCCGGTTCGTTGTCGCCGACCAAAAATAATTTTCCGTCAGCGCCAATTTCGCGGACCCGTTTAATGAGCCTAACGCTTTGCATGTATGGATGAGACACAAATACGATATCGCAGATAACCGCAGCAGACAGGGGATCGTACAAGACAACATCGCCATCTTTGATCACAGGAGCCATCGAGTTACCTGTCACCTCCAACGCCCAAAGTCGCCTAGATCCGAACCAACGCTTTAGCTTTTGCCTCCAGGTGGCCAGCGGTAACCGATTTTCCATAAAATGAAAAAGATAGCGAAAGATGCTCTTCCGCTATCCCATTCTATTATTATTCAATAAGTATTAGGAAGCCGTGTACCACGCCACATCGCGGTCTTTGGAGGCCCAAAAGATGCCGTGAATTTCCTTGATAGCGTCCATCAACTCGGTGGCGTGTTCGAGACTTACCTCGACCTTGACGGATGAACAGAGTTTCGCGGCTTTCCAAAACGTATCGTGTAAATTTGGATACTTTTCGAGATGCGCCGGTTTGAAATAATCGGTCCAAAGGATCAACAACTCGTCCTTTGCTGCCTGGGCCTGCTCTTCCTTGATCGCAATAAAGCGGGCCATTGTGTTGTGAAAAGCAACCCACGCTTTCCCGTCACTGGAATCAGGTGCTTTTAGGTCAAGTATCTTTTTTGTCATTGCAAGGGCGGCCTCCGCCCCGATCCGTGCCGACGCAGGGTCGTAAACCCCGCACGGGCCGTCACAATGAGCCTCGGCTACTTCCAGAGTGACTGCAAAATTTTCTTTCAATTTATCAAACATTTCATTTCTCCTTGTAAGATCTTCTTTTAATCCTCCGGCCTCGTTCCGGCGTCGATACCGGCGACGCTGGCCTGATTTATAACGCGGATGTGCATATCGTCCGCGACCCTGACCTGACACGACAACCGGGCGTTGTCCGGCAGATCGGTTTTTGTCGATAAGATAGCAGCCTCGGCTTCGCCAATCTCGCCGGGATCGCCCGACAAAAATTCGACTCGGCACGTCGTGCAGCGTGCGTTCCCGCCGCAGCGGTGCAAAATATCAACTCCGTTATCTTCAAGTGCGAGAACGAGTTTCTTGCCGTTCTCGGTGTCAAAAGCAACTGTCCCGTTCGCCGTCTCGGCAATAATATGTGGCATCAATAGAACTCCTCAAAGTTTTGGTCTAATTTGAATTTGTCACATCGGGT
>JBDSCV010000044.1:0-5028 GCA_039920905.1 Pyrinomonadaceae bacterium | reverse complement strand
TCGACCTAACTTCCGGTGCGGCGGCGAGCGCCTCCGCTATAACGCTCACAGCGGAAAGACCAACGCTCAGATAATGATCCATGTCACCCTTAAACATCCCGTCATCCGCATCGATGTTACATGAAATATTTGCGACTAAATTAGTGTTTTGAGACGACAGTTTGCGAGACGCGAGGAATTGACGCCTTCCCTGCGCGATCGCTGACCGCCGGGATAGATATTGACGACGCATCCGGCCTAAACCATGCCGGACACCGGCGGGAAGTATCTTTCTTAAACGGTCAAGTGGGATCATAATTCGCGATCGTCGAGAGCGGCAACACCAGGCAAGACATCTCCAGCCAGGAACTCGAGCGTTGCTCCGCCGCCGGTTGAGATATGCGATATTTTGTCGTCTAGCCCCGCTCGGTTGACGGCTGAGACCGAATCGCCGCCGCCGACGATTGATGTCGCTCCATTGTCGGTGGCTTTGGCGACCGCCTTGGCAATAGCAACGGTGCCTTCGTCAAACGGTTTTTCCTCAAACATACCCATCGGCCCGTTCCAGACAATGGTTTTTGCACCTTCAAGCGCGTGTTCAAAAATAGCGATCGTCTCGACACCGATATCGAGGCCGACAAGTCCGGCATTTGTGAATGCGACAGGGATCGTCTTTCTTGAATTTAGCGGATCATAACTGTCAACGACCTGATGATCGGTCGGAAGAATAAGTTCGACGCCGGCGTCCTTCGCCATCCGCTCAATCTCAAGCGCCTTTGGCATCATGTTGTCCTCGACCAACGATTTGCCTATGGTAAAGCCTTGCGCTTTGAAAAATGTATAGGCCATCGCACCGCCGATTAGCAACTTATCAACCTTACGTTTGATCAGCGATTCGATGACCGGGATCTTGTCCGAGACCTTTGCGCCGCCTAGAATAGCGACAAATGGACGTTCCGGATCATGGAGAGCCTTACTGAGAAAATTCAACTCTTTTTCCATGAGTAAACCAGCTACACAATCATCTATAAAATGAGTGATGCTTTCAGTCGAGGCATGGGCTCGATGGGCAGTGCCGAAAGCGTCATTTACATAAATATCGGTGTTCGCGGCAAGCTGTTTCGCAAAATCCGCGTCGTTCTTTTCTTCCCCTTCGTGCAGACGAAGGTTTTCAAGGAGGAGAATCTGCCCGGGCAGCAATGCAGCGACGCGGGAATTAACCTCTTCTCCGACGCAATCACCTGCATAGAAAACACGATCGTTCTTGATCTCGACCTTTCCGAGGGCGGTCCCATTCTCACTTGTATAAACAGGCTCATCGCCGCGTGTGGAAACGTCATGAAGTTCGGGCATTTGCCTTAAAAACTCATAAACTGGCCGCAGGCTGTATCTCGCCGCGTCATAGGGCAGTCCCTTTTCTTCGGCTTTCTTCTTATCCTTTAACGGACGGCCGAGGTGTGAGGCGAGAATGACCTTTGCACCACGTTCAATCGCGTATTGGATAGTCGGCAGAGCACCACGAATGCGCGTGTCGTCGGCGATTACGCCATCCATGATAGGTACATTGAAATCAACCCGAATGAAAACGCGTTTACCCGCAATATCAATGTTTTTGATGGATTTTTTGTTCACCTTAACTCTTTTCTCCTCAAGTGCGGAATAAACCTTGGCGTCTCCAACATTAGTTTGTTATGAAACGGCTCGAACTATATCTTTGGGTCGTTTCGGTAGAAGGATAGATTGAATCAAATTACAAGAGGATACAAAAAATAAAATTGAAATTATTCGCGTTAGCTATCTGTGCGGGTTTCACAATGTCCATTTTCGCATCGGCCCAAGATTCGATGATGAAACAGGAATCTATAAAGCAGGACACGATGATGAAACAGGATACGATGATGAAAAAATCAACGGTGAAACATCGCCGTCGTCATCATCGCCGACATCGCCGCATGGTCAAGCACATCGCAAAATAGAGACTAAGGGCGGCCAGCCTTGCTCGACGCCCTTTTTTTATTTATTTTAATCCGACCTGCGACTTAGACATAATCTTATCGTTTCTAAACGACAAAATAACAGACTGATACTTTTCGCCTTCCCATTTATTGACCGAAAACCTCATTCCACCGCCCGTCGAACTGCTTATTTCTGTTCCCTTTCCGCCGAGAATCCGCTCAACCTCCGAACGGGCCTGACCAATTCTAAGCTGCTTGTATTTATCCATCGTCAGGTCGTAATCACCCTCGATAGCGTTCGGGCTCGATGACGGCGAATCGGAAATCGGCGTTGATCTCGGAGTCGATGAATCGCCTTTATTGACCAGACCGCTCAGTTTTGGACACGAGCAACCCAGGACCACCAAAAAAAATATCGCGAGACACAAATTCAACTGGTTTTTCATTAACTCTGCTCCTTAAATACACGCGGCAGTTACTGATCAAAACTCCACAGCCCTTTTCCGGCAACAAATTTAACCAGATCGCGGACACGGCAAGAGTAACCCCATTCGTTGTCATACCAAGAGAGGATCTTTATACATGTGTCACCGATAACTTTTGTGTTTTCAGCGTCAACGATCGAGGAGTTTGAGTTTCCCTTGAAATCGATTGATACGAGCGGCTCTTCGCTGAAAGCAAGAATTCCCTTCATCGGTCCTTCGGCGGCAGCCTTGAGTGTCGCGTTGACTTCTTCGGTGGAAGTAGCTTTTTCAACATTCATCACCACATCTACAAGCGAAACATTTGGGGTCGGTACGCGAACGGAAATTCCGTCAAATTTACCTTTCAGTTCGGGGATTACGAGAGCGACGGCCTTTGCCGCACCTGTCGAGGTTGGGATCATCGATAAAGCGGCGGCACGCGCACGGCGAAGGTCCTTATGCGGTAAATCAAGCAGCTGTTGGTCGTTAGTATAGCTATGGATGGTATTCATCAAGGCGTTTTTGATGCCGAACGTTTCGTGAATGACCTTTGCCACCGGAGCAAGACAATTCGTCGTACACGAGGCATTCGAGATAATGTGATGCAAGTCGGCATTATACATTCCCTCGTTTACACCAAGTACGATAGTCACGTCTTCGCCCTTGGCCGGGGCCGAGATAATCACTTTTTTTACGCTGCCGCCGAGATGTTTGCCAGCATCTTCGGCCTTTGTAAATATACCCGTCGATTCGATGACAATATCTGCTCCGACCTCGTCCCACGGTATCTGCGATGGATCGCGTTCGCTAAAAACACGAAACCGATCGCCTTCGACGCTGATCGCATCACCGTCCGCCGAAATTTCGTGCTGCAGATTGCCCATTACCGAATCGTACTTCAACAGATGAGCGAGTGTTTTCGTGTCCGTCAGGTCATTGACTGCGACCAGATCAATATCCGCGTCACCGAGCCATGTCCTGACAACCGAACGGCCTATACGCCCAAAGCCATTGATACCTACTTTAATAGCCATTCCTTTTTATGTTCCTCCAAATAATTGCGTCTGTTAAAACCATAAACAATAACGTAAATGACAGCAGAATTCAACGCAGTGGTCAATTGGTTCCGGCGGCGGCTGAGCGCACGATTGTTGAAACAAACGGATTTTGAAAGACGTAGTAACGGTTTGAGTTTTTAGGAATAATTATTAAAATCAGGTGTTTACGCTGGAGCTGTCCATAATGAAAATTTCGCGATACCGCTCTATAATGCTTTTGACCCTGATCGTTTGCGTGGCCGCCGTTACTGCACAGCAGGAAACGCCGAAAGTCGCAAATAACAGTGGCGATCCGCGCACAGCGCCAACGGTTACGTCGGCTTCAATCGGTTCAACGCCGTCAAATTTGAATCGGGTCGGAGTCCAGACGGGCCAGCCGCTACCGCTATCCTTAAATGATGCGATTCAGCGTGCGCTTGAGAATAACAACGATATAGAAGTTTCGCGCGGCGATGTCCGATTTCAAGAGACACAGGTTCGTTCGTTGCTAGGCGTTTACGATCCGGTATTTTCTCTTAGTCCTAATTTTTCCCGAAGTAGTACGACTGGCTCACCGGCTACAAAAGATTTTCGACTCAATCCCAGTTTTACCAAGTTTTTTCGCCAAGGCGGTGGCGATATTCAGGGATTCTTCAATAATTCTCGAACCGAGAATGCCTTCGCTCAAGCCCAGGTCAGTTCCGGTTCGGTGTCGAGCAACAGCAGTGCGATCTATTCTTCGTCGGCCGGAATCAATTATACCCAGCCGCTCGCACGCAATTTTCGCGTGGACAGCAGGCGCCGTTCGATAACGATCGCGCGAAAGCGGCTCGAGCAGACCGATTCGGATTTCCGTTTAAGAGCGACCGAAACGATTACCGGTACTCAGCGGGCATACTGGGACTTTGTTTTCGCTCTTCGCAATCAGCAAAATCAAGTCGCGAACGTCAATCTGGCGAAAGAAAATCTGCGGCAAGTCGAGGCCAAGATCGACGCCGGTTCGGCCGCTCCGCTCGAGAGAGCTGAAGTTGCTACCGAATTGGCCAATCGCGAAGGCGACCTTTTACTTGCAACCCAATCGGTCTCGATAGCTGAAAATAGCTTGAAACAGCTTGTTTTGCGTGATCCACTTTCGGTGGAATGGTCGCAGACATTTGTTCCGACGGACAAACCGGCGTTTAGCCTTGATCCGGTGAGTCTTGACGGCGCGATGAAGGACGCAATGGACAACCGTTTTGAATTAAAACGGTTAAAACTCCAGAAAGAGATAAATTCAGAAGACATAAAATTCTTTAAAAATCAGATCAAACCGCAGATCGACCTGAACACGACGTTTTCGCTGGATGGTCTTGCGAGAAGTGGTACAAACTCGGCAACGACGACAAATCTATACACCTCGACCGCAGACCTCAGGCTTTTTAACGCGATCAATCAGATACGAGCATTACCGACGGTCAATCTCCCGGCGATCCTGAATGACAATATCTTAATCCCTGCGGCATCATCATATTTATTTGGTGGGTTTAACCGGTCGCTGGCGAACATTTTCCGTTCGGACGCACCGAATTTCTTGGTTGGCGTGACGATCTCGTT
>JBDSCV010000043.1:0-3479 GCA_039920905.1 Pyrinomonadaceae bacterium | reverse complement strand
TGTGCTATCACGCCGCATATTCCTCGGCAAACTCGATGCTGATGTGACCATCGGCGGTGACGCTCCCTATTTTGTGACGTTTCAGTCCGGCTCATTCCGGGGTGAGAATGCGGAGAAGGGAAGTGCTGCGGTCGAGACAATGGAAGTCACGGTCGGCGATATTCGCATGACGCCCGAGGCTCCTTTTCAGGAAACCAAAGCGTCGATCGATCTGACAAAGTCGCAGATCATCGTCGCCGTCGGACGCGGTATCAAGTCGCAGGAGAATATTGCTCTTGCACAGCAGCTCGCTGACGCTCTCGGGGCCGATCTTGCCGCTTCACGTCCTATCTGCGACGCCGATTGGCTTCCGATAGACCGTCAGATCGGCTCATCCGGCCAAACCGTCGCTCCGAAGGTTTACATGGCCCTCGGCATCTCCGGTGCGATCCAGCATATCGTCGGTATGAAAAACGCCGGAACGATCATCGCCATCAACAAAGACGCCGAGGCTCCTATCTTCGACATTGCCGATTACGGTATCGTCGGCGACCTGTTCGAAGCGGTTCCAGTGATGATCGAAGAAGTCAAAAAAGCAAAAGCCTAAATCAGCCACGAATGCCCGAATAAGAATACGGAGGTGAACTCCTATTATATTAGTGTATTCGTGGCAAATCTTACTTAAGATCGTCGAGACTCTAACGCAGTCACAGCGGCGTCTAGGTCGGCGATGATGATCTTGGTCATTTTGAACATCGCCTGAGTTGCGCGATCTGCCTTTTCGCGATCTGGGCTGCTTATTAGCTTCATCAACAGGGGCGGCGTTACTTGCCACGAAACGCCGAACTTGTCGGCCAGCCAGCCGCAAGCCTGCTAAAGGGTCGTGGCTATGTGCCCTGCGGGCAAACCTTGTAAACGAGGCTATAAGCGTCAATCAAATCCCATCTTACCTGATCCTTGCTTTCCGTCGAAACCCGCTTCGCGAGTTTGAATGTCCGTTCAAGCGAAGGCGGCAAGTGAAGCGTTTTGCCGGCGAGTAGGTCCTCGATTGTTAAGATTTGTATTCTCGGAAACTTGCCGAAGTGTTCGGAGGTGAAGATACCGGCTGAGGCGGCTTCGTCGGTCATGTGGGATGTTGCTCTTTCTAAGGTTATGAACACGCCGATTGCTCCGCCTTCGCGCCTCAGGGTTCCGACTAGGTCGCGGATGTCGCCGGATTTGACGTGGCCGCTTTTGACCTGGACGATGACGCGTTTTGCTTTGCCCGAATTGTCGTCAACAAAAACCTTGATAGCCGTCGATGCCTTTGTCCGAGCCTTTCTTGCCCGTTCGCCCAACGGCGGAGTTGACGTGGGCGGAAACCGCCACCACGCAACGTGAGGGGAAACAGAGAAGTTTGATAACAAAGTCGCTGTTTCGCGCTCACGTCCGTTGAATAGTGAGATGCGTGTTTATATCAATCTCCTCAACTTGATTTTGGTTTGTATCTTCCGCCCGCCGCGCTCAATATTTAGCCGATAACTGCGCCCTTTCAGTTTGAACATTCGCCGTACTTGTTCCAGCGTCAGGACTGAAGTGGGTTTGCCGTCAACGGCTGAAATAATATCTCCTTCACGCAATCCTGCCAGAGTTGCCGGTGAGCTTTCAATTATTCTTCTGACCTTAAAAGTCTTGAAATCCGTTCCTTCGGCAATCAGAAGCATTCCGCTCATATCGTATTCTTCGGGGTTAGAAACGTAGCGGTTAGGTTCTAAAATCATTTGTTGGCGCGAGTAGTCGAAGACGACTTTGAAGCGGCGCAAGATTTCACCACCGACGACACCATCGAATTCGGGACTGGCAAGAATTCCTTGCTTATCCTGAAAGAAAATGGCAATCGGTTTCTTAAACGTGAATCGCCCGATTTGAATCGTCGGAACCCGCCCGATTGATTGAAGCGACTCGCGCACCATCGCACCGCCGCCAAGCGGCACATGGATTGTCTGCCCGGCAGACTGCAATAATTTGTTTGCATCCACGAAAGGCGCGTTGAAACCAATGGCACTTCGCACGGCTGTATCAGCGATAAACTTACCTTCGATGGCGGCGCGACCCTGCTGCATAATCTTAATTTGCACTAAAGGCACTTTTCCGCCCGAATCGTCTTCCAACAAAGTAAGCGGAACAACTTCTCCAGAGCCGGAATACTTGTAACTGTTCGGTTCGTGCAGACTAATGGTGTTGTTCACATAATCTATCTCAATCACAAAACGGCTAACAAAATCATAACCAAGTAAACCATCAACAGCGTGACCGTTATAAATCCCAAACCTCAACGGTTGAAGTGAAAAATTTTGGTTGAGTAATTTCACACCGGAAAAGCTAAGGGACGCGCTTTTAATAGAATTATCCTGACCTAGACCTAAAACCTTCGCCCGTTCCGCGTCGAAATAGGAAGCGGTTGCGCCCGTGTCTAACAAAAACCAAAGCGGTTCGGAATGATTGACGCGAGCGCGAAGATAGACAAAGTTTCCGACTCGCTCGAACGGAATTCGGTTGGCACTTTGACCGGAAGCGAACTGCAAGTCTACCGACGAAACAGGTTCCTTTGACTCCTGAGCGTTTCCAAACGAAGAGGTGTGAACCATCAGAAAGACAAGTGCGAGAAATTTGAACAATTGAGCAGTAATTTTCATATTAAGGATCTCTTCAGATTAGCAACCTTATATCTGGAAAGAAGATATACGACTTCTCTCATCTTTGCAATAAAATCAGACCATCAAGCGGTGCAATTCTCGACAGCGTTCATCGAACCCAAGTTTTAGGCGGACGGCCATCATCACGAGATAGGCCATCATCTGGTTTTCGCCGATGAAGGAGCGAAAGGCCTGGAGCATTTCGGAAACCTTGTCGCCTTCGAGGATGAGATCGTCGTAGGTCGGCGACGCTCTCGAACCGTAGGTCGAGGCCGCACCTTTCCAATGCCAAGTGTCTTCGAATGCCATGATCTGCGAGTCGGCCTCAAGTCCGCTCTCGTCTTTGAAAAGCACGTTGTAGTTGCGGTTTGAATTGAACGGCGGGTCGAGATATACAAGATCGACCGACTCGTCCCGGATATACCGCCGCACAATATTCAGATAATCGCCGTAGTAAAGTGTGTTCATGGGTTAAAAGGAATTCACCGCAAACTTTATCACGAAATGCCATCAACGCCAAGAAAAAGGCCTCGTTCTAGATGAACGAAGCCCTTTGTGCACATCGTGCGTCGGAGCCGTGTCTGCGTTCTCGAGGTGAAGCGATCAGGAGCGAATCGCCGTTACATCGAGGTATTCGGATTCAACGTCGGTCGTGCCGTCGGTTGCGTGATTGTGTTCTGTCCATAGATCGACGAAATCTTTTCTAAGAGCGGCCTGGCCGTCAGCGTCGAGAGATGCAAACGCCATCTTGGTCGGACCGAAATACTCGCGAAAATAATCGACAACCTCTTCGGGCCCAAACGGGAAGGTGAATGGGATCGGCGT